>JAYTHL010000596.1:0-8293 GCA_043732605.1 Rhizobacter sp.
CGGCAAGACCGAGCAGGTCCTGCTGCGCGACTACCAGATGCATCCGTTCCGGCCGATCGTGATGCACATCGACTTCCAGCGCGTCGACGCGACCACAAAGGTCACGAAGAAGGTGCCGGTCCACTACGTCAACGAAGAGAACTCGCCGGCCGTGAAGACCGACGGCTGCGTCGTCAACCACATCGTCAACGAACTCAGCATCCAGTGCCTGGCCTCGCAGCTGCCGGAGTTCATTCCGGTCGATCTCGGCGAGCTGACCAAGGGCCAGTCGCTGCACGTGAGCGACATCAAGCTGCCCGCCGGCACAAAGGTGGTGACCCACGGCAAGCCGAACCCGGTGATCGTCTCGGCCAACGTCCAGGCGGCCGAGGTCGAAGAGGTCGCTCCGGTGGCGGTCGTGGCGGCCGCCGTGCCGGCGCCGACCAAGGCCAAGAAGACCGAGAAGCAGAACAAGAAGTAAAGCCTTCTCGCTCGACAGGAAGCCAGCCGGGCTCGCGCCTCGGCTGGCTTTTTTGTCGGCGCCGCGTGCTGCTATCTTGCCGAGGCCGACTGCCGGCGCCTGCGGCGACGTGCCGACGACCAGATCCCGATGAGACCAGCCGCCATCAGCAGCACGGTCGAAGGCTCCGGCACTGCGGCGGCCGGCATGCCGGCCGCCGTGAAGGCAACCATGTTGCCGTCGAAGCTGGGCTCGCCGGCCACGCCGTGCGTCGAGAAGTCGGCAAGGCTGAAGCCGGCGATCGAGTCGAAGGACAGCAGGTCGTACTCCTGTCCGGGGACCACGCCCCAGTCGACGAGGTCGAACCGGAAGCTGCCGGCCGTGCCGCGCACGAGCGAGCCGACGCGGAGATGGTCGCTGCCGGCGTTGTCCGCGCCGAGGACGAGGCGGATCACGCTGCCACCGTCCCAGGTCAGGCTGTCGCGCAAGGTGAGCGTGACCGGATCGCCGGGAGCGATCGTGCCGCCTGCGTGCAGGACGACGTGGCCGTCGATGACGCCGCTGCCTGACAGCGTGCCGCCGCGCATCACGTCGACGGCGCCGCTTCCCGTGCCCGAGCCGGTGAGGTTGGCGACGACGAGCTTGCCACTGTCGGCGGAGACGCCGTCGCCGACACGCGTGCCGCCGATACCTCCGCTCGAGCCGCCGTCGCGGATCGCACCGGAAAAGGCCGTGTCGGCGGTGGGCGACCACATCACCAGCCGCTTGCTCCCGAGGCTGACGACGCCGCCTCCTTCGATGGACCCGAGGGCGATGCCCGCCGGCGAGATGCCGCTGATGTCGATCCCGCCGCCCGCGCCCGCGCCCGCGCCGGTGCCCCGGTCGAGGATCACCCGCGCCTGGCTCGAATGGGTGTTGCCGAAGAAGGCGATGCGCCCGCCCGTGCCTCCGTTGGTGCCGCCTTTCGCGGCCAGCGTCGACTTGAATGGGTCAGCGTTGTCGCCGAAGGAGATCGAGCCGCCGATCGCGCTGCCCGAGCCCGCGCCCTCGGCCGTGATGCGGGCCTCGCCGGCACTCGACCCGTTGACGAACCGGGTCCGACCTGCGGATCGCTCCACCGCGACGACCTGCCGGCGCCGGTCCAGGCGAGGGTCGTCTGCGCCCCGGCTGGCGCGGCCGTCAGCGTCGACAGGAGCGCCAGGACAGCAGCGGCGAGTCTCGAAGGCAAGTGCTTCATGGTGGCGATTCTGTTTCGCGGACGCACGCATCCGGTCGCACGCATCCGGTCGCACCTTCAGGACGCTTCAGAACGCTTCAGGAGAGGCGCGGACAGCGACGCCACCCGGCCCCCCGCCGAGTGACCCCCCGGGCCCCGCCGGAGCAGGCTGTCTGCCGTCGGAGGCCGCTCGATAATGGCCGCACCATGATTCGACTCATCGCAGGTCTCGGCAACCCGGGCCCCGAATACGCGGCGACGCGGCACAACGCCGGCTTCTGGTTCGTCGACGAGGTCGCCGACCGGCTGAAGGTCTCGCTCGCTCCCGAACGCAGCTACTTCGGCCTGGCCGCGCGCGCCAGCGTCGCCGGCCGGCCGCTCTGGCTGCTCGAGCCGACGACCTTCATGAACCTGTCGGGCAAGTCGGTCGCGGCGCTCGCGCGGTTCTTCAAGATCGAGCCAGCCGAGGTCCTGGTCGTCCACGACGAGCTCGATCTGCTGCCCGGCCAGGTCAAGCTCAAGCTGGGCGGCTCGCACGCCGGCCACAACGGGCTGAAGGACATTCACGCCCAGCTCGGGCCCGACTACTGGCGCCTGCGCATCGGCATCGGCCATCCGGGCGTCAAGGCCCAGGTCATCGACTACGTGCTGAAGAAGCCGCTCGCCGATCAGCGGGTCGAGATCCAGAAGGCGATCGAGCAGGCGCTCTCCGGCCTCGACCTCGTGCTCGACGGCGAGATGGACCGGGCGACGATGAAGATCAACGCGCGCCCGCCGAAGCCGAAGCCCGAGCCCAAGCCCGAGCGGCCGGTGGCGGCGACACCGGAAACCAAAGCGTCATGACCGCGATCACGCACTGGATGCTCGTCGGCGCGCTCGCGCTCGCGAGCGGCGCGGCGAGCGCGCAGTCCATCTACCGCTGCGGCCACACGTACTCGCGCGCGCCTTGCCCGAGCGCCAAGGCGATCGATGTCGAGAGCCGGACGACCGCCGCTCAACGGGCCGAAGCGCGCCAGGTGGCGCTGCGCGAGAAGCGTCTCGCCGACGAGATGGTGCGCGACCGGCGCATCGCAGAAGCGGCGCAGAAGCCCGCCCTCGCAACGTCGCTCGGGCCGGCCAAGGTGGTCGCCGCGGCGCCGGCGCCGATCAAGAAGTCTGCCAAGAAGAAGCGCAAGGCCGCTCAGCCCGACGACGGTCGCGACTTCATCGCCGCCGTGCCGAAAGCCAAGAAAGCGCCGAGCTGACCGCCCGACGTTGCCTCAGGCCTTGACGGCGGCTTCGGCCTGCAGCCGCCGGTACTTCCCCCACAACGTCTCGTTCGACTCGACGTTCGCCGGATCGAGCGGGATGCAGGCCACCGGACATACCTGCACGCACTGCGGCTCGTCGAAGTGGCCGACGCACTCGGTGCACTTCCTCGGGTCGATGACGTAGATCGTCTCACCCATCGAGATCGCCGCATTCGGGCACTCGGGCTCGCACACGTCGCAGTTGATGCATTCGTCGGTGATGACCAGCGACATGGCGAAAGCTAGGGCTCCGAGCGCTTGACCCGCTGTTGCAGCCGGTCGAGCACCAAGGGTGACACGAACTTGGAGACATCACCATTGAGATTGGCAATCTCGCGCACGAAGGTGCCCGAGACGAACTGGTACTGGTCGCTCGGCGTCAGGAATACGGTCTCGACGTCGGGCATGAGCTGGCGGTTCATGCCCGCCATCTGGAACTCGTACTCGAAGTCGCTCACCGCGCGCAGGCCGCGCACCACGACCTTGCCGCCCTGCTCGACCACGAAATCGCGCAGCAGGCCGCGAAACGCCATCACCTCGACGTTCGGATACTTCGCCGCCAGCGCGCTCGCGATCTCGAGCCGCTCGGCGATCGAGAACATCGTGCGCTTGTGGTGGCCGGCGGCGACGGCGACGAGCAGCCGCTCGAACAGCCGGCTCGCGCGCCGCATCAGGTCTTCGTGGCCGAGGGTCATCGGGTCGAAGGTGCCCGGGTACACGGCGGTCAGTCGGGTCACGGACGTCATGTCGCTCTCCACGCGTTCGAGGTCGCGCGCAGTGTAGCCGCGGGTTGCGGGCCGCCGCCCGCGGCCCCGTCAGGCGGCGACGCGTCTGCGGCGTGCTCCCCAGCCGACGGCGGCGATGCCGGCGAGCATCGACGCGTCGGTCTCCGGCTCGGGCACGGCCGCGACCGACGACGCGTTGATCGTGCCGTGGTACGAACCCGCGCCGTTCGGATTGCCGTCGCTGTCGAGCACCGTGCCGAACACCGTCAGCGTCAGCGGCGCATCGGCCGTCACGGTGGCGGTGAAGCTGAAGTCCGGGCCGTCGACTTCGGGTAGGAAGCTGAAGTCTTGGTCGTTCAGGCTGGCGGTGAAGAAGCTCACGGACCGCCCACGCTCGAAAGCGTCACCGAGACCAGCCCGGCGGAATGATCGGCGACGCATCGGTGATCACCGAGAGCGGCGCGTTGATCAGCTCGAAGATGACGCCGAGGTTGACCGCGAACGGATCCTTGCGTTGGCCGACGAAAAGACGGCCCGTGACGGCGCAGCCGGGAATGTTCGCCGCGTAGATGTGCTTGGCGGCGTAGCCGACCTAGTCGGGGATCGTCTTCGTGCCGATGTTGTCGACCGGCTTGTCGAAGGTCGGCGAGTTGTTGGCCGCGTTGGTGATCGCCGCGCTGGCGCCGGTGCGACGGTCGCCGCTTGAAGGTGATGTGCTCCTTCGCGTCGCCGACGTTGTCGATGTGAATCTCGTAGAGCGCGTTCGGGTCCATCGAGAAATAGTTCGGTCCGCCGTACGCGTCCCGACATTCCCGGCAATGGCCTTCGGCCGCGATCTCACCCCGGCTTCGCGTGGGCGGGTCTGCCCGCAATGGCTCCGTGGAAAGCGTTGCGCGATCCGGCTCAGGGCGCCGCGGCGAGCGCCGTCGCAGGCTCGTTCCTGCGCAGCAGCTGGAACGACACGGCGCCCGCCTTCGACTCGCGCCACGCTTGCAGCTTGAGGTCGCCGGCCGCGTCGGCAGCGATCGGCGCCGGCGCTTCGACGTAGACGAAGCCGCCGGTGCGCACGACCCGCGCCGCGGCGACGATCGCCAGCGCGAGCGAGCGCGGGTCGTCGAAGGGCGGATCGACGAAGACGAGGTCGAACGACTCGGCACCGCAGCGCGCCAGCCAGGCGAGCGCATCGACGCGCTCGACCGTCACCGTCGTGGCGCCGAGGCGCTGCTGCGTCGCGCGCAGCTGCGCCGCCAGCGCCGGATCGCGCTCGAGCAGCACGACGTCGGCCGCGCCGCGCGACGCCGCCTCGAAGCCGAGCGCACCCGAGCCGGCGAAGGCATCGACGCAGCGCCAGCCGGAGAGGTCCTGGCCGAGCCAGTTGAAGACCGTCTCGCGGACCCGGTCCGGCGTCGGGCGCAGGCCGGGGCGATCGGCAACCGGCAGCTTGGTCCGCTTCCACTGGCCGCCGATGATCCGCACCTCGCGCGGCAACTCGCGCGCCACCTTGCCCGGCGCGCGGGCGATCTTCGGCTTCACAGGCGCACCGGGATGCCGTCGCGGGCGAGCATCGCCTTCGCGTCGCGCACCGAGAACTCGCCGTAGTGGAAGATGCTCGCGGCGAGCACCGCGTCGGCGCCACCGATGCGGATGCCTTCCGAGAGATGCTCGAGCGCGCCGACGCCGCCCGAGGCGATCACCGGGACGTCGACCGCGTCGGCGACGGCGCGCGTCAGGGCGAGGTCGAAGCCGACGCGCGTGCCGTCGCGGTCCATGCTGGTGAGCAGGATCTCGCCGGCGCCGAGCTCGGCCATGCGTCGCGCCCACGCGACCACGTCGAGGCCGGTGTTGCGGCGGCCGCCATGGGTGTAGACGTCCCAGCCGGGCACCTCGCCATCGCGCTTCTTGGCGTCGATCGCGACGACGATGCACTGCGCGCCGTACTTGTCGGAGGCAGCCCGGATGATCTCGGGCGTCGCGACCGCGGCCGAGTTGAAGCTGACCTTGTCGGCTCCGGCATTCAGCAATCGCCGGACATCGGCGACCGTTCGCACGCCGCCGCCGACGGTGAGCGGGATGAAGACCTGCGACGCGACCGCCTCGATGATCGGCAGGATCAGATCGCGCGCATCGCTCGTCGCCGTGATGTCGAGGAAGGTGAGCTCGTCGGCGCCCTGCTCGTTGTAGCGCGCCGCGATCTCGACCGGATCGCCGGCGTCGCGCAGCTCGACGAAGTTGACGCCCTTGACGACGCGGCCGGCGGTCACGTCGAGGCAGGGAATGATACGTTTGGCGAGCATGGCGAAGGCCTCGGCGCGGCGCGCCGCAGGGGCCCGAGTATCAGGCGTTCGCGAGGCTGTCGGCGAGCGCCTGCGCGGCGGCGAAGTCGATCTCGCCGCTGTAGATGGCGCGACCGCAGATCACGCCTTCGATGCCCACGCTCTCGACGGCGCAGAGCTTCTCGATGTCGCCGAGCGTCGACAGGCCACCCGAGGCGAACACCGGAATCGTCAGCAACTGCGCGAGCTTCACCGTCGCCTCGATGTTGACGCCCGAGAGCATGCCGTCGCGGCCGATGTCGGTGTAGATGATGCCCTCGACGCCGTAGTCCTCGAACTTCTTCGCCAGGTCGGCGACCTCGTGGCCGGTGAGCTTGCTCCAGCCGTCGGTCGCGACCTTGCCGTCCTTGGCGTCGAGGCCGACGATGATGTGGCCGCCGAACGCGCTGCACGCGTCGCGCATGAAGCCGGGATTCTTGACCGCGGCAGTGCCGATGATGATGAAGCTGAGGCCGTCGTCGAGGTAGCGCTCGATCGTGTCGAGGTCGCGGATGCCGCCGCCGAGCTGCACCGGGATCTCGTCGCCGACCTCGGCGAGGATCGCCTTCACGGCCGCCTCGTTGACCGGCTTGCCCGCGAACGCGCCGTTCAGGTCGACGAGATGCAGTCGGCGTGCGCCGGCGTCGACCCAGCGCCGCGCCATGGCGGCGGGGTTGTCGCTGAAGATCGTCGACTCGTTCATGTCGCCCTGCTTCAAGCGGACGCAATGACCGTCCTTCAGGTCGATTGCAGGGATCAGCAGCATGGCCGCATCGAACGTGGGTGAACGAGACAGGTGACGATCGGCGCCGCGGTGTCGCGGCCTCCGGTGTTCAGCGTCAGGGAGTCCAGTCGAGGAAGTTGCGGTAGAGCGCCAGGCCGTGGTCGGCGCTCTTTTCGGGGTGGAACTGCGTCGCGAAAATGTTATCCCGCGCCAGCGCGGAGGTAAAGCGCGCTCCGTAGTCGGTGAGGCCTGCACTGTGGCGCTCATCCGACGGACGGGCGTAGTAGCTGTGTACGAAATAGAAGTGGCTGCCGTCCGGAACTCCCGCCCAGATCGGGTGCGGCCGGGCCTGCCAGACCTCGTTCCAGCCCATCTGCGGCACCTTGAAGCGGCTGCCGTCGGGCTGCAGCTGCCCTTCGAGGCGAAAGCGCACAACCTCGCCGCCGATGATGCCCAGAGCCGGAGTGCCGTCGCCGCCCGGTCCCTCCTCGCTCCGGTCGAGCAGCATCTGCATGCCGATGCACACCCCGAGCAGCGGCTTGGTCGCGGCGGCTTCGCGCACGGCAGCCTCGAGGCCCGACTCGCGCAGCTCGCGCATGCAGTCGAAGATCGCGCCCTGACCGGGCAGGACGACGCGCTCGGCGCCGGCGACGACGTCGGGGTCCGCAGTGACGACGACCTCGAACCCATCGCCGGATTTCGACGCCTCGCGCGCGACGTGCATCACCGCCTGCGCCACCGAGCGCAGGTTGCCCATGCCGTAGTCGACGACGGCGACGGTTCGCTTGCTCACGCTGGGTCGGCGCTCGGGACTAGAGCGTCCCCTTGGTCGAGGGCACGACGTTGCCCAAGCGCGGATCGACGCTCACTGCCGTGCGCAGCGCCCGCGCGAACGCCTTGAACACCGTCTCGCACTGGTGGTGCGCGTTCTCGCCGCGCAGGTTGTCGATGTGCAACGTGACGAGCGCGTGGTTGGCGAAGCCCTGGAAGAACTCGTGCGCGAGCTGGGCGTCGAAGCCGCCGATCATCCCGGACTTGAACGGCACGTTCATGGTCAGGCTCGGCCGGCCGGAGAAGTCGATGACGACGCGCGACAGCGCTTCGTCGAGCGGTACGTAGGCGTGGCCGTAGCGCGTCAGGCCGCGCTTGTCGCCGACTGCCTGCGCGACCGCCATGCCGAGGGCGATGCCGACGTCCTCCACCGTGTGGTGGCCGTCGATGTGCAGATCGCCCTTGGCGTCGATCTCGAGATCGATCGTGCCGTGGCGCGCGATCTGGTCGAGCATGTGGTCGAAGAAGCCGATGCCGGTGGAGATCTTCGACGTGCCGGTGCCGTCGAGGTCGACGCTGACGCCGATCTTCGTTTCCTTGGTGTCGCGGCGGATGCTGGCGCGACGCGGCGCGGCAGGCGACGTCGTCACGGTCGAAGGAAGAGGAGCGTTCATGCGAGGCTCGCGCGCAGGGCTTGGATCATGAGCGTATTTTCCTCCGGCGCGCCGACCGTCAGGCGCAGGCAGCCGGCGAGGAGCGGATGCATCGACTCGACGTTCTTGACGAGGACGCCGCGTTCCTTCATCCCGGCGAATAC
>JAYTHL010000597.1:0-8269 GCA_043732605.1 Rhizobacter sp.
CCGGCGCCCATGTCGTGGCCCCGGCAGTCGGGATGTGTGTAAAACGCCGTGGTCATCGTTCTTTGCGCGAGGTCGTTTTCTAGTAATGTCGAGTCGATGAGCCGACCCCTCGCCGCCCAGCTGTCCGAACTCGTCAACCAGATTAGCACGATCATCGTCGGCAAAAGGCCGCAGATCGAAGACTGCGTCGCCTGCATGCTGGCCGGCGGACATCTCCTCATCGAGGACGTTCCCGGCGTCGGCAAGACGACCCTCGCGCACGCGATCGCCGTCTCGCTCGGCCTCAGGTTCTCGCGCACCCAGTTCACCGCCGACCTGATGCCGTCGGACCTGATCGGCGTCAGCGTCTACGAGCGCACGAAGGAGGCGTTCGTCTTCCATCCCGGGCCGGTGTTCGCGCACGTCCTGCTCGCCGACGAGATCAACCGCGCGGGTCCGAAGACGCAGAGCGCTTTGCTCGAAGCGATGGAAGAGCATCAGGTCACGGTCGAGGGCGAGACGCGCGCGCTGCCCAGGCCGTTCTTCGTGATCGCGACCCAGAACCCGTCCGACCAGCTCGGCACCTATCCGCTGCCGGAGTCGCAGCTCGACCGCTTCCTGATGTGCATCACCCTCGGCTATCCCGATCGCAAGAGCGAACGCGAGCTGCTCGCGGGCGCCGACCGGCGCGAGGCGATCGGCCGGCTCGGTCACGTCATGACGCCGGTCGAGCTGCTCGCCGCGCAGCAGGCGGTGCAGGCGGTGCATGCGTCGGATGCGCTGCTCGACTACCTGCAGTCGCTGATCGCGGCGACGCGCTCGGGCGCATGGTTCGTCGAAGGACTGTCGCCGCGCGCCGGCGTCGCCGTGCTGCGCGCCGCGCGTGCTCGTGCCTTGCTCGGCGGCCGCGACTACGTCGCGCCCGACGACATCCAGTACTTGCTGCCGCAGACCATCGCGCACCGCTTGGTGCCGGTCGCAGGCGCCGGTCGGGGCCGCAGCGAGCAGGTGCGGGCGATGATCGAGGCCGTGCCCCTGCCATGAGCGACGCGCTGTCGGCGCTCAATCCCGCCGCCTTCGCGCGCGCCCGCTTTCGCACCTGGTGGCAGTCGCGCCTGCCGCGCAGCGACACGCAGCTGCTGACCCAGTCGAACATCTACATCCTGCCGACGCGGGCAGGCTGGATGTTCGCGTCGACGCTGCTGGTGCTGCTGCTGGCCTCGATCAACTACCAGCTCAACCTCGGCTTCGTCCTCACCTTCCTGCTCGCGGGCAGCGGCGCGGTCTCGATGCATCTCACGCACGGCACGCTGCGCGGGCTGACGCTGCACCTGCGGCCGGTCGCGCCGGCGTTTGCGGGCAGCCCCGCGGTGCTCGACGTCGTGATGTCGAGCCCGACCTCGCAGCGCTTCGGCGTCGGCCTGCGCCTGCTCGACGCCGCCGCGGCAACGCTCGCCTGGGTCAACGTGCCCGCCGGCGGCCAGTCCAACGCGCACGTGAGCTTCGTCCCGGCCGCGCGCGGCCTGCACGACGTGCCGACGCTGAGCGTCGAATCGCGCTTTCCGCTCGGCCTGTTTCGCGCCTGGACCGTGTGGCGGCCGGTCGCACGGCTGCTCGTCTATCCCGCGATCGAAGCACAGGCGCCTGCCCTGCCCGCGGCACGGCCGGTGGCCGCCGGCACAGCGACCTCGCGCCGCACCGAAGGCGGCGAGATCGAAGGCGTGCGCGCCTACCGCCGCGGCGATCCGCTCAAGCTCGTCGCGTGGAAGAAGGCGGCGCAGGCGCTCGAGACAGGCGCCGAGCTCGTCAGTCGCGACACCAGCACGTCGGCGCGCCAGGAGCTTTGGCTCGATTGGGCGGCATGCGGCTCGATCGCTCCCGAAGAGCGGCTGTCGCGCCTGACCGCCTGGACCCTCGCCGCGGACCGCGCCGATGCCGACTACGGTCTGCGCCTGCCCGGCCTCGAGATCGAGCCGGGCGACGGCGACGGCCAGCGCGCGCGCTGCCTCGAGGCCCTGGCGCTCTGGCGCTAACGCGAGAACCGGAGTCGCCGTGAACGCACCGACCCTGGCCGCCGCGCGCCGCCTCGTCCCGAGCTGGCCCGGCTGGAATCGCCTGCCGCGCGAGGCGCGCGACACGCTGTTCCTGCTCGGCGTCATCGCCTGGACGGTGCTGCCGCACGCCGAGCACCTGCCGGCGTGGGCGATCGTGCTGACCGCCCTGGTGCTCGTCTGGCGCGGCCGCATCGCGCTGGCCAACGCGGCGCTGCCCGGCCGCTGGGTGCTGATCGGCGTGCTCGTCGTCGCCGTCGCGCTCACGCTCTGGTCGTACCACTCGCTGCTCGGCAAGGAGCCCGGCGTCGCGCTCGCGGTCTCGCTGATGGCGCTGAAGACGCTCGAGCTGCGCGCGCGGCGCGATGCCTTCGTCGTCTTCTTCCTCGGCTTTTTCATCATCCTCACCCACTTCCTGTATTCGCAGTCGCTCGGCGTGGCGATCGCGATGCTGATCTCGGTGTGGGGATTGCTCACAGCAGTCGTGCTCGCCCACATGCCGGTCGGTCAGCCGAGCCTGAAGCAGGCCGGCGGTCTGGCGGCGCGCACCGCGTTGCTCGGTGCGCCGGTGATGGCGCTGATGTTCCTGCTCTTCCCGCGCATCGGCCCGCTCTGGGGCGTGCCGCAGGACGGGATCTCGAAGACTGGCCTGTCGAACACCATGAAGATGGGCTCGATGACCCAGGTCGCACGCGACGAAGCCGTCGCCATGCGGATCCGCTTCGACGGGGCCGTGCCGACGCCGCCGGAGATGTACTTTCGCGGTCCCGTGCTGACCCGCTTCGACGGCGTCGAGTGGACGCCGACCGGGCTGCCCTACGCCGCGGCGAGCCTGCCGTCGCGGCCGCCGACGCTGAAGACGAGCAGCCCGCCGCTGACCTACGAGGCGACGCTCGAGCCCCAGCGCCTTGCGTCGCTGCCACTGCTCGAAGCGACGACCGACGTGCAGGGCGTCGACGGCTATCGGATCGTCGCGCGCGAAGACCTGCAGTGGCTCGCCGACCGTCCGGTGCTCGATCGCCTGCGCATCAAGGGCACGGCGACGACCCGCTTCGTCCTCGGCCCATCACGGCGGCCCGGCGAGCTGCAGGACGCCCTCGCCTTGCCGAACGGCTTCAATCCGCGCACCGTCGTCTGGGCGCAGGCCTTTCGGGACGACCCGGAGCGGCGCGGCGCGAACCCGGCACGTCTGGTGCAGGCGGTGCTGCAGCACATCCGCACGCAAGCCTTCGACTACACGCTCTCGCCGGGCGACTACGGCCGCAACGCCATCGACGAGTTCTGGCTCGATCGCAAGGCGGGCTTTTGCGAGCACTTCGCGTCGAGCTTCGTCGTCGTGATGCGTGCGATGGGCGTTCCGGCGCGCATCGTCACCGGCTATCAGGGCACCGACCAGGAGAAGGTCGACGGCTACTACATCGTCCGCCAGAGCTCGGCGCACGCCTGGGCCGAGTACTGGCAGCCGGGAGTCGGCTGGACCCGCGCCGACCCGACCGGCGCGGTCTCGCCCGACCGCATCGGCCGCAGCACCCGCCTCGCGCCGCAGTCCGGCTTCGTCGTCGGCACGCTCGACGCCATGAGCCCGCAGCTCCTCGAGCAGCTGCGCGCGAGCTGGGAGGCGATCAACAACCGCTGGAACCAGTGGGTGCTCAACTACTCGCGCGGGCAGCAGCTCGACGTACTGAAGGCGTTCGGCTTCGTCGCCCCGACCTGGGAGGATCTGGCGCTGCTTCTCGTCGGCACGCTGAGCGGCCTCGCGCTCGCCGGCGCTGTCTGGGCCTGGCTCGATCGCCACCGCGTCGATCCGTGGGTGCGCCAGCTCGAGCGGATGAAGCGTGCGCTGCGCGGCCTCGGCCTCGATGCCGCCGCGCACGAACCGCCGCGCACGCTCGCGGCACGCGTGCGCGAACGCCTCGGCACCTCGGGCGAGCCGCTGGCCGCGCATCTCGACCGGCTCGAGGCGCAGCGCTACAGCCGCGCGGCGACGCGCCGGCCCGACCACGACCTGACACGCGACTTCGCGCTCGCGGCACGACGGCTGCGCTCGGCCGCGGCTCGATAATCGAGCGCATGTCCTTCGCGTCCCGTCGTCTCATCGTCCTCGGCGCAGCCGCGCTCGCGCTGCCCGCGCTCGCGCTCGCCGAGACGGCGCGCGCCAAGGACACGCGCAAGCGCGCCGCGGTGCCGACCGACGACGCGCCCGACGTCGTCACCTACGGCTTGCGCGACGACGTCGTCCGCTTCGCCGATGCCGTCGCCGAGCGGCGCGATCTCGACGCCGCCTGGGTGCGACGCGCGCTCGCCCAGGCGCGCTTCATCCCGAACGTGATCCGCTTCATCATGCCGCCGGCGGCGGGCACGGCGAAGAACTGGGCCGCCTACCGCGCCCGCTTCGTCGAGCCGATCCGGATCCGCGCCGGCGTCGCCTTCTGGCGCGCCAACGAGCGCTGGCTGGCGCAGGCCGAGGAGATCTACGGCGTGCCGCCGGAAGCGGTCGTCGGCATCGTCGGCGTCGAGTCGATCTTCGGCCGGCAGATGGGCAACTTCCGCGTCCTCGACGCGCTCGCGACCTTGGCCTTCGACTTCCCCACTGGCCGCAAGGACCGCAGCGCCTTCTTCAAGGACGAGCTCGAGAGCTGGTTCGTGCTGTGCAAGAGCGAGGGCGTCGATCCCGCGGCCTGGCGCGGCAGCTACGCCGGCGCGCTCGGCATGGCGCAGTTCATGCCGTCGAGCTTCAACAAATACGCGGTCGATTTCGACGGCGACGGCCACGTCGACCTGCACAACAGCAGCTCCGACGTGATCGGCAGCGTCGCCAACTACCTCGCCGAGTTCGGCTGGAAGCGCGGCCTCGCGACGCGTTTCGACATCAAGCCTCCGATCGAGACCAGCGAGCGCGCCGCCCTGCTCGCGCCCGACATCGTGCCGACCTTCACCGCCGCCGACCTCGTCGCGCACGGCGCACGGCTCGGTGACGATGCGCTGGCCTGCGACAGCCTGCTCGCGCTCGTCGAGCTGCAGAACGGCGACGCGGCGCCGACCTACGTCGCCGGCACGACCAACTTCTACGCGATCACGCGCTACAACTGGTCGAGCTACTACGCGATGGCCGTCATCGCCCTCGGCGAGGCGACGCGCGCCGCGCGCGGCTGAGACGCCACGCCTGCGAGGAAGGCCTCGATCCACGACGGCAGGTCGAGGTCGGCGGGCTCGGCTTCCACGATGTCGAGACCCGAGCGCAGGTCCAGGCTCGAGTCGAACCAGCCCGGGCCGATCGGATGCGTTGTGTTCTTCATGGCGTGCCTGCGAATGCGAGGCCGCCAGTGTCCCGAGACCGGGTCGCGCCGGCCATCCCGCCAAGGCCGGGGCGCGTGGGGGGCCGACGCACCCGCCGACGGGGGCGAGGCTAGTGGGGGATGACGCTCACGCCGACGTTCATCTTCTGCCCGCGCCCGCCGAGGATCACGCCGCGCAGCGGCACGACGTCGGCGAAGTCGCCGCCGCTGGCCAGCGTGATGTAGCGGCGGTCGGCGAGATGGTCGTTGGTGGGATCGAACGCGACCCAGCCGTGCTGTGGTGAATACGCGGCGACCCACGCGTGCGACGCGTCGCTGCCAAGCAGTCGCTTTCCACCCGGCGGCGGATCGGTGAGCAGGTAACCCGAGACGTAGCGCGCGGGCAGGCGCCGGGTGCGCAGGCAGGCGAGCATGAGGTGGGCGAAGTCCTGGCAGACGCCGCCGCGCAGCTCGAGCACCTCGTCGACCGAGGTCGTCACCGTCGTCGCGTCGGCGTCGAACTCGAACTCGCGGTGGATACGGTGCATCAGGTCGGTGGCCGCGTCGAGCCAGTCGCGGCCGGCGGGAAAGCTCGGCTCGGCGTAGGCGCGCGCGGCGTCCGACCATGGCACGAGCGCGGTCGGCTCGAGCATGCGCACGGCGTGCAGGCCGTCCTGCGTCGGCGCCTCGACGAGCGCGTCGCGCACCGACTCCCAGCTGCCCGCGACGACGTGCGACGGATCGGGCCGGTCGGAGACCTCGACGTCGCACGACATCAGCACGCGCAACAGCGGATGCGGGCCGTGCATGGCGAAGTGGGTGACGCCGTTGCCGAACGCGTCGCGCGCCTCGCGCCGCTCGTCGGGCGTCGGCTCGATCACGAGCTTGTGCGCGAGCACCCTCTGCCAGGCGAGATTCTTCGGCGTCAGATGGGCGAGCTGCCACGACTGCGAGACCGGCACGCGATAGGCGTAGCGCGTCTCGTGCTCGACGGTGTAGCGGTCCTTCATGCGGCGAGTGTCATGCCGCAAGAGACAGCACGCTGCGCGGCACGCCGTGCGAGAAAAACTTGAGCGAGACCGCGTCCGAGACCGCGTAGGCGGCGCGCTGCAGCCGCTCGATCGTCTCGGCCAGCACTTCACTCTCCGGGCGCAGATCGTCGGTCGTCAATGCCTCGAGCGCGGCACGCGCCGGGACGAGCGTCGTCGTCGCGAACGCGCCGTGCGTCGCTTCCAGGCGCGCGATGAAGTCGCCGAGCCCCTTGGCCTGGAACGCGATCGAGCGCGGATTCGATTCGTCGCGCACGACCATGTCGAGCACCGGCAGCCACTCGGGCGCGGCGAGATAGCGCGACCGGTAGGTGATGCTGGAATCGGCGAGCTCGAGGAGCCAGTCGAGCTCGTGGGTGCGGCCTTCGTCGATCGCCACCTGCAGCGCGGCGCACATCGTCGACAACCGCTCGACGCGCCGGCCCATCGAGACGAAGCGCCAGCCGATGCTGCGCGTCATGCCGTCGAGGACGAAGCCGGAGAGCGTCATCATCGACGTGATCGCGCGGTCGAGCCAGACCAGCGTCATCGGCAGCGCCGGCTCGCGCTGCAGCGCCGGATCGGCAATCAGCCGGTTGAGGGTGCGCCAGTGATCGACCGACATCCGGTCGCGCAGGCTGAAGGCGACGCGAGAGAGGCTGCCCAGGCGCTGGGCGAGCGCGCCGTCGGCGTGGGTTGCGGCGCGCCGGAGAGCGCGCGCCTGGCTGCGGCTGGCCTCGACGATGCCGAGCTTCTCGGCGAGCGTCCACGCCGGCGCGACGCCAAGGTGGGCGCGGCTGTCGTCGAGCACCTGGCCGATGGCGACGCGCAGCAGCCGCGCCGTCGCGTCGCAGCGCTCGCCGTAGCGGCCGAACCAGAACAGGCTCTCGGCCGCGCGAGACGGCAGCGTCGCCTCGGCGTTGACTAGGTCGGCCGCGCTGACGGTCGTCGACAGCAGAGAGAACTCGGCGTTGACCGGTCCTTCCGACAGCACCCAGGTGTCCTTCGACCGGCCGCCGCGCTGCATCGCGATCGTCGGCGCGTCGTCGTCGCCGGCGACGCGCGTCAGCCCGCCGGGCATGACGCGCCAGCCGCTCGGCGTCGCGACGGCGAAGACGCGCAGGCCGATGGTGCGTGCGGCGAGTGCGCCCATCGTCGTGCCTTCGAGGACAGGCGCCTGCGAGACGCGCACCCACTCCTGCGCGATGTAGTGCTGCGGCCGCTCGGAGATGCGCAGCCTGAGCGCCTCGCGCTCGGCCGGCGAGAGCGGGCCGAGCGCGATCGACGGCTCGTTCGGCGAGCGCTCGATCGGCTTGACGAGAAGGCGGTCGGGCCGCCGCCATGCGTCCTCGAACGCCGCCGGCTCGCCCAGCCACCAGGTCGCGATCGACGGCAGCAAGAGCGGCTCGCCCAGCAGCTTCTTGCTGAGCTGCGGCAGGAAGCCGAGCAGCGCGCCCGACTCGAGCACGCCCGAGCCGAGCGCGTTGGCGAGCAGGACGTTGCCGCGCCGCGCGCAGTCGGTGAGGCCGGCGACGCCGAGGGCGGAGTCGGAGCGCAGCTCGAGCGGATCGCAGTAGTCGTCGTCCTGGCGGCGGACGATGGCGTGGACGCGCTGCAGGCCGTCGATGGTCTTCAGCCAGACGCGGTCGTCGCGCACGGCGAGGTCGCTGCCCTCGACCAGCGCGAAGCCGAGGTAGCGGGCGAGCAGCGCGTGCTCGAAGTAGGTCTCGTTGTACGGCCCGGGCGTGAGCAGCACGATGCGCGTCGGCCCGTCGCCACGCGGTGCCCAGTGCAGCAGCGATGCCCGCAGGGCGTCGAAGAAGGTCGCGAGATGCTGGACGTGCAGGTCGCGGAACATCTGCGGGAAGACGCGCGAGACGACGAGCCGGTTCTCGAGCGCGTAGCCTGATCCCGAGGGCGCCTGCGTCCGGTCGTT
>JAYTHL010000598.1:0-2438 GCA_043732605.1 Rhizobacter sp.
TAGACGAAGACACCGAGCCCGAACAGTGTCCAGCCGAGGCGCGGCGCGGGCTGCGCCGGGACGGCCGCGATCTGCTCGCGCAGGCCCCAGAACAGCCACGCCATCACGCCCAGGATGAGCGCGCCGTGCGCCTGCTCGTCGGTCTGCCAGATCGAATTGGCTGCCCACCAGTAGACCGGGACGTACATCGCGGCGAAGCCGGCGAGGGCCAGGAACCAGAGGCGCTGCTCGCTGCTCGCCGACGAGCCGAAGCGGGATGCGGGAAGGACGCTGCTCACTTCAGCTTCTTGGCCTTCTTCATGGGAACTTCATTGAGCACCGATCCGACGACGGCGACACCGGCGTCCATGAGGCCCTGGACCATGTCGGTGAACGAGGCCACGTGCGTGGATCCGGCACGCGCGATCGCCAGCGCCGCGCCAGTGCGCACGGCGATCATCGCCGCGTCCTCGCCGCTGCTCATGGCCGGCGTGTCGACGATGATGACGTCGTAGGCGCCCTTGACCTGGATCATGAACTCGTCGAAGTTCAGCCGGTTCAGGAGCTCGAGCGGATTCGGCGGGGTCGGGCCGGCGGGCAGCACCGAGAGACCGGCGAGGTCGGGGATGCGCACGATCGCTTCCTCGCGCGAGCGACCGGCCAAAAGCGTCGAGAAGCCCAGCTGGTTCTCGAGATGGAAGAGGAAGTGCTGGCGTGGCTCGCGCATGTCGGCATCGACGAGCAGGGTGCGCTCGCCGAGCTGCGAGAAGACGATCGCGAGGTTGGCGGCGAGATAGCTGCGGCCTTCGCCGCGCTCGGCGCCGACGACGGTGAGCACCTGGCGCTCTTCGGCGCGGTCGAACCAGCGCAGCATCAGCTGGCTGCGGATGGCGCGCAACTGCTCGACGCGCGAGCTGAACGGCTGGTAGGCGGCGACCAGCTCGTCGCTCAGTGGTCGCACCTCGCCCGGCGTCTTGCGCAGGTAGGCATAGGCGAACTGGCGCGAGAGCGCGTACTGGATGTCGGCTTCGCTGATCAGGCCGAGCCGGACCGCGGCCTCGCCGAAGCGCAGGTTCTGCTGCTTCTGGTATTGCAGGACGCGCTCTGCGTCCTCGGGCTTGAGCTGACCGCCGTCGATCAGGATCGCGCCGAGCGAGCGTGTCGCCCGCGGCGGATTGCCGACCATCGAAACAGCGGTCTTCACGAGCGCATTCCCGGTCCTGCCAGCATCGGCCGGGTCGGCCGCGAGGTTCCCGTCATCAGCATGCGGCGGAACACCGGCCGCTTCGAGCCCGCCGGCCGGAGCACGCCGATCACCGGCACGCCGGCCATGACGATCATGTCTTCGGGCATGCGGATGCGGCGGTCGATCAGCTCGAGACCGATGGCGGCGAGGATGCCAGCGGCGAGACCGCCCAGGATCGAGCCAGCGATGCCGAGCGCGATCTTCGGCTTCGAGGGCTCGAGCGGCTCGACGGCCGCGCTCAGCAGGCGCGTGTTGGCCTGGTTGTTCTGGCCTTCCATGCTCACCTGGCTGTAGCGCTGGGCGACCGCGTCGTAGGCCATGCGCGCGGCGTCGACGTCGCGCTGGTAGACGGCGATCTGGTCCCGATCGGAGCGCAGCGCGAGCAGGTTGCGCTTCTGCGCATCGACCATCGTCTGGATCTCGGCGACCTTCTGCGAGCTGCCCCGGCTCACGACGGACGAGCTGCCGGCGACGCGACGCGTCTCGGCCGCGAGCTGCTGCCTGAGCTCGCCGATCTGCGCCTCGAGCTGGATGCGCTGGGGATGGTTCTTGCCGACGATGCCGCTGATCTCTGTGAGCTTGGTCTCGGCGGTGGCGATCTGCGCCTTCAATCCCTGGATCGCGCCGTTGCTGATCACGTCCGGCGAGAACTCGCCTCCAGTATTCCGCTGGCGCGTCTGGGTGTCGATGCGATCGGCCTCGGCCGACGACAGCTGGGACAGGAGCTGGCCGTAGCGGGCGTTCTCGACGTCCAGCCGCTCGTCGCTGACGATCCCCTTCGACTGCTGGAACTTCGAGAGCTTCGACTGCGCGCTCTCGAGCGCGGCACGCAGGGACTTCGCCTGGTCGTCGAGGAAGGTGGCGCTCTGGCGGGCCGGCGCGACGCGCAACTCGACCGAGACGTCCATGTAGGCCTGGGCGAAGGCGTTGGCGGCGGCTTGCGCGAAGATCGGATCGGTGCCCGAGTACGTCAGGTTGATGAGGTTGCTGTTGCGGGCCGGCTCGACCGTCAGGCCGCGCTCGAGCACGCCGGCGAAGAAGCGCTCGAGCGGAATCTTCGCGTTGGTGGCCTCACGCCATTGCGCGACCGCCGCGGCGGAGCGCTCGACGCCCAGGATCTTCACGGCCCGCGACGCGACGCGCTCGCTTCGCAGGATCTCGATCTGCGTCTGCATATAGCTCGGCGCCGCCAACGCAGGCGCGAGCGCGCCCA
>JAYTHL010000599.1:0-2423 GCA_043732605.1 Rhizobacter sp.
CGGGACGCTGTAGCAGCCGCGCAACAACGGTCCCGCAGAGGCTGTTCCACCGGGGCAAAATCAGGCCGAACGGACACCCTATGGCACAATGAGTCGGTCGGTGGTCAACGTCCGCGGAGCGGGGGTGGCCAGTATTTTCCGATTCAGGTTCGGACGTTTTACGCAGAACATTACTAGCCCCCCTCGAGAGGAGAATCATGAAGAAACTGAACAAGGTGGCGTCGCTCTTTGCAACCGCTGCTCTCGCATCGTCGTTCGCCGGCGTTTCCGCGCAGACGGTGGACAACTGGGTGAGCGGCACCGGCTTGCCCTGGAAGAACGGCACCAACGAGCTGTGCTGGCGTGATGGCGTCTGGACGCCTGCCACCGGCCTGCAAGGCTGTGATGGCGTTCCCGCCCCGGCCGCTCCCGCCCCGGCACCGGCGCCGCGTCCGGCTCCGGCCCCCGCGCCTGCCGCCGCACCCGCTCCGGCGCCTGCTCCGGCCGCAGTCGTCGTCGCCCCGACCAGCGAGAAGGTCACCTTCGCTGCCGATGCGTTCTTCGACTTCGACAAGTCTGTGCTCAAGCCCGAAGGTCGCGCCAAGCTCGACGATCTGGTCAGCAAGATGGGCGGCCTGAATCTGGAAGTCATCATCGCCGTCGGACACACCGACTCGGTGGGCTCTGACGCGTACAACCAGAAGTTGTCGATCCGTCGCTCGGAAGCCGTCAAGGGCTATCTCGTCAGCAAGGGCGTCGAGAAGAACCGCGTCTACACCGAAGGCAAGGGCGAGAAGCAGCCGGTCGCCGACAACAAGACCGCCGAAGGCCGCGCGAAGAATCGCCGCGTGGAAATCGAGGTGGTCGGCACGCGCGGAAAATAAGGCGCTTCGCTGGATCAAAAAGCCCCGCTCTGCGGGGCTTTTTGTTTGGTGTGTCTAACATCGACGCATGACCGTCAACGCTGATCCCCGTGAGCTCGCCAAATTCAGCGAGCTCGCCCACCGCTGGTGGGACCCCGAGAGCGACTTTCGCCCGCTGCACCAGATCAATCCGCTGCGCCTCGACTGGATCGATGGTCTCGCCGCGCTGACCGGCAAGCGCGTCCTCGATGTCGGCTGCGGCGGCGGCATCCTCGCTGACTCGATGGCGCGGCGCGGAGCCGACGTCCTCGGCATCGACCTCGCCGGCAAGGCGTTGAAGGTCGCGCAGTTGCATGCGATCGAGGCGGCGACACCGCGGGTCGAGTACCGCGAGATCGCCGTCGAGGCGCTCGCTGCCGACGCGCCCGCATCCTTCGACGTCGTCACCTGCATGGAGATGCTCGAGCACGTGCCCGACCCTGCGTCGGTGGTGACCGCATGCGCGCGGCTCGTGCGACCCGGTGGCTGGATCTTCTTCTCGACCATCAATCGCAACGCCAAGGCTTTCGTGTTCGCGATCGTCGGCGCCGAGCATGTGCTGAAGCTGCTGCCCAAGGGCACGCACGAGTACGCGAAGTTCATCCGCCCGAGCGAGCTCGCGACGTGGTGCCGCGACGCGTCGCTCGAGCTCAGTGCGACGCGCGGCCTCGAATACAACCCGCTGACACGTCGCTACTGGCTGTCTGCCGACACGAGCGTCAACTACATGATCGCGTGCCGCAAGCCGGCATGAGGTCGCGGCCGCTCGCCGTCCTGTTCGATCTCGACGGCACCTTGATCGACAGCGCCCCCGACCTCGCAGGCGCATGCAACGAGATGCGGGCCGCGCATGGCCTGGAACCGCTGCCGTACGAGCGACTGCGCCGGATGGTCGGGTCGGGCGCACGCGGAATGGTCGGCACGGCCTTCGACGTCGCGCCGGGCGACGCTGGCTATGAATCGTTGCGCGACGAATTCCTGCAGCGCTACGAAGCGCGCATGACGCGCGAGACGCGCGTCTTCGCCGACGTCGTGCCGATGCTGGCGGCGCTCGACGAAATGGGTCTGCCGTGGGGCATCGTCACCAACAAGGCGACGCGATTTGCCGCGCCGCTGGTCGAGCATCTCGCTCTGGCGACGCGGGCCGGAACGCTCATCTGCGGCGACACCGTCGCGCACGCCAAGCCGCATCCGGCGCCCTTGCTCGAAGCGGCACGACGAATGGGCCGCGACGCCGGCGGCTGCATCTACGTCGGCGACGATCGCCGTGACGTCGTTGCTGGCCGTGCCGCTGCGATGGGAACGGTCGTCGCCGCCTGGGGCTACCTCGGCGAGGGCGACGCGCCCGCGGTATGGGGCGCCGATCACCTCATCGAGCGGCCGGCCGGGCTGATCGCGCTGATCGACGGCGCTTGAATGCCGGTCGCGTGCCCTAAACTAGACCCCTGGGGCTGACCTGGCTTCGACGAGGGTTCGGAGTTGGAACAGTGCACGCCGAGCACCAGTTCGCTCGTTAATCCACTGGAAACAAAGTAACTGCGA
>JAYTHL010000600.1:0-2421 GCA_043732605.1 Rhizobacter sp.
TCGGTGACCGACGCGGACGGCAACAACACCGACAGACAGGGCCTGTCGTCGCTCGCCTACGACCCGTCGTCGGGCGTCGGCAACATGACCCTCACGCAGACCGCGGCCAACGCCGCGGCGACAGTCAACGGCCTGGCGGTGAGCTCTGCCACCAACACGCTGTCGAACATCGTCGACGGCCTCACGCTCACCCTGACGGCGCCGACGACGGCGCCGGTGACGATCAACGTCGTCGCCGACACCGACTCGCTGAAGAAGACGATCACCGACTTCGCCGCCGCCTACAGCGCCGTCTACAAGCTGATCGCCGACGACACCAAATACGACCCGACCAGCAAGACCGGCGGCGTGCTCCAGGGCGACAGCGCGGCCACCGGGATGCAGCGACAGCTGCGCACCCTGGCCGGCGGCACGTCGAGCGCGTCGGCGATGTTCGCCCACCTCTCCGACGCCGGCCTGCAGATCCAGGTCGACGGCTCGATGACGGTCAACGACACGAAGCTCTCCAGCGCCCTCGCCAACCTCGGCGAGCTGAAGAAGCTGTTCGCCAACTCCGATACGGTCGACCCGACGCTCGACGGCTTCGCCAAGCGCTTTCGCGGCGTCACCGACGCGTTGCTCGGCGTCGAAGGGTCGCTCTCGACACGCACCACCGGCCTGAGCCTGGCGCTGCAGCGCAACCAGAGCGACCAGGACAACCTCAACCTGCGCCTGGCGGGCACCGAGAAGAGGCTGCGCGCCCAGTACACGGCGCTCGACGCGACGATGGCCACGCTCACCACCCAGAGCAGCTACATCACGCAGCAGATCGCGGCCTGGAACGGCAACAAGAACTGACGCGAACGATCGGGCGCGCGCGGCCGTGACCGCGGCGTCCGCTGGACAGGCAGGCGCGTCGCCGGGACGGCGATCACGGCGAGCCGGGGCTCAAGTCGACACGGGCGATACCGATACTCAATCAAGCCCATCCGAGAACGCCCCCGACACCATGTTCGCGCACCAAGCCATGTCCAGGAACACCTCCAATGCCCTCGCCGGCGTCTACCGCACGGTCGGTGTCGAGACCGGCGTGAACGGCGCGTCGCCGCACCGTCTCGTCGCGATGCTGTTCGAGGGTTTCGGCGATGCCGTGAACCAGGCACGCAGCGCGATGCAGCGGCGCGAGATCGAAGGCAAGTGCATCGCCATCGGCCGTGCCGTACGGATCGTCGACGAAGGCCTGCGCGCCAACCTCGACATCGCCGCCGGCGGCGCGCTCGCCCAGAATCTCTCCGCGCTCTACGCCTACATCGCATTGCGCCTGACCCAAGCCAACCTGCACAACGATCCCGCTGCGCTCGACGAATGCGCTTCGCTCATCGATCCCGTGCGCTCGGCCTGGGCCGCGATCGACCCGAACACCCCCAAGGAAAAGGTCCAGTGATGCCTCGCGTCCAAACCTCCGGAGCCCGCATGAACTCGCTCTTGATGAACTACTACGAAGCCATCGAGAAGGCAAGCCAGGACATGCTCGAGGCTGCCCGTGAGGGCAACTGGGACCAGGTGGTCAAGCTCGAGGGCGCCTGCGCCCTGCTGATCGCGCAGCTCAAGAACACCGCCGCCGACAAGCCGCTGCCCGCCGACGAGGCCGAGCTGAAGTCGCGCCTGATGCAACGCATCCTCCTGAACGACGCCGAGATCCGCCAGCTCGCCGAGCCCTGGCTCGAGGACCTCGACGACATCCTCGCCGGTCGTCCCAAGACGCTGCACTGAATCCGGTTCCACCGCCCGCCACCCTCACCCAGCCCGCCACGAGGCACACCATGGAAACTCGCCCGGCGCCGCTCGACGGCATGAACCACGACGACGGACTCGACGAGTTCCGCGTCGCCGCGCCGCGCGACATCCAGTCGATCCTCAAGCAATTGCTCGACGGCTCGGTGCTGCTCAGCCTGCACGGCGAAGACGGCGTCGTCTTCACGACCGCCCTCTGGACGCTCGACGGCGAGCGCGGCACGATCGGCTTCAACGCCGACCCGGCCGATCCGGCGATGGCCGAGCTCGTGCGCGGCGAAGAGGTGACCGTCGTCGGCTACCTCGACAGCGTCAAGATCCAGTTCGAGGTCCACGGCCTGCGTGTCGTCAGCGGTCAGCGCGCCAGCGTGCTGAGCTGCCGCGCGCCGCGCGAGCTCTACCGCTTCCAGCGCCGCAACGCCTTTCGCGTCCGGCCGCTGACGCGCACCGCGCCGACCGCGCGCTTCCTGCACCCCGACATGCCCGACGTCGAGATGGCGCTGCGCGTGGTCGACATCAGCATCGGCGGCTGCGGCCTGTTCGTGCCCGCCGAGCAGCCGTCGATCGGCCGCGGCACGGTGATCGCCGACGTGCGCATCGAGCTCGACAGCGACACCCGCGTCGAGGTCGACCTGCGCATGCAGCACA
>JAYTHL010000601.1:0-2412 GCA_043732605.1 Rhizobacter sp.
ACCAGGTCGAAGCGCGCCTTCACGCCCGCGAGCGCCATCGCGATGACCGCACGGTAGCGGTCAGCGTCGATCGCCTCGAGCGATTCGCAGCCGGGCAGGCACGACGCCATCAGGCGCGCGTCGAACAGGTGCTCGAGCACCTCGGCGGGCGGCGCCGCGACCTCGAAGGAGCCGTCGATCAGCATCGGCGCTTCCCGTCGACTCAGCGCGCGACGCGCGCCACCTTCATCGCCGGATCGACGATGCGGCCGTCCTCGACGACGATGCGGCCGTCGAGCGCGATCGTGCAGTTGCGCATCGGCGCGTCGTAGTGGCCGCGCGTCGTGCGCTTGCCGCCCCCCTGCGTGTTCGGGCCGGTCGAGAACAGAAAGTTGCCGGGGAAGCTGCGCGCGGCAGCGCGGGCGCGCTCGGGCGCGTCGCCATAAAGAGCGATCGCGTCCCAGCGGCATTGCGGGTTGAGGCCCCAGCCGCAGTGCGAGACGGCGTACGGATCACGGTCGGTCGGGCCGGTCTGGCCCTCGGCGAGCCACTCGCGCATCAGGGCCGCATCGACGCCGCCCTCGATCTTCACGATGTGGCCTTCGCGGATGTCGAGCGTGATCGGGTCGACGACGTAGCGGCAGTACGGCAGGATGACGATGTCGCCCGGGGCGATGACGACGCGCCCGTTCGCGCTGCCCTCGTTCGGGAAGGTGTGCAGCAGGCCGACGCCCCAATGGTCGAAGCGGCCCGGCTCGTCGGCCATGCCGTACTGGCTCATCACCGGGTACTCGCCGCAGCGATAGGTGAAGTCGGTGCCGGCCTTGCTCGTGACGCGCACCTCCCTGGTCGCGCGATAGAGATCCTGCGCATGCAGGATCGCCTCCTTCAGGCCGGGTGGCGACTGCAGCTGGTAGAGGTCGTCGGGCGCATCGATCACCATCTGCACGCGCACGCCCTTGGCCTGCACCTCGCGCAGCCACTTCGAGAACAGCGGCACGTGGAAGATGAGGATCATGTCGGCGGCCATCAGCGCCTCGAGCGTGCCCTTGCACTTGCCGATCGTGGGCACGCCGACGCTGGTCCAGCCGGGGATGGCGTTGACGCACATCTCGTAGATGTCGAACCCCATTTCCTCGGCGGCGGCGAACGCGGCCTGGATGTACTCGCGCCGGGTGCCCAGGTCGCTCACGACGGCGACCGTCTGGCCCGGGCCGACGCGGCACAGCTCGAATTGCCGGCGGTAGAGGCCGGTGAGACGGGCCGGGTTGATCTCCTGGGTGCGGATGGCGGAATGCATGCGGCAGACCTCGGCGCGGACGACGATTCGACTGTAAAACGCTGGCCGCGAAAGTCAATAGCGAATAGCATTCATTTATCGAAACGGGAGAGGCGGCGCACGATGGCGCAGACCAAGAAGGGCGACGTCCATGCGGCGATCCTGGCTGCGGCTTTCGCGCAGTTCTCGGCGCGCGGCTACAGCGAGACCTCGATCCCGGCGATCGCCGCCGCGGCCGGCATCTCGACGGCCAACGTCTACCGCTACTTCCCGTCCAAGCTCGCCATCCTCTACACGCTCTACGAGCCGTGGCTGGTCGAACGGCTCGACGCGCTGGCCAAGACGCTCGCAGGCGTCGCCGAGCCGCAGCGGCGGCTCGAACGGCTGCTGCTGGCGCTCTGGCGCGACCTGCCGCGCGCGACCCACGGGTTCGCCAACAACGTGATGCAGGCGCTCTCGAGCAGCGGCCAGGGCGATGCCTACGACCCGCGCCTGAGGCGCCTGTTCCAGGGCCGCGTCGCCGACTGGATCGCAGGCTCGCTCGGCGTCACGGCGAGCGAGGCGCGCGTGCTCGCCGGCGTCGCGCTGATGGCCTTCGACGGCTTCGCGATGAACGCGCGCCTGGCCGGCGGCATCCGCTGCGACGCGAAGACGGCGCGGCTCTTCGCCGGCCTGCTCACCGGCGCGGCTGCGGCGCGCGCTGGCTGAGCGACGCGGCGCGTCCTACTGCAGCTCGACCCCCGCCTTCTTCACCAGCTGCGCGTACTTCGCCAGCTCGCTCCGGAAGAACGGCATCGCCTTGTCGGCCGCGCCGACCGCGATGACGTTGCCCTGCCTGGCCATCGCCTCCTTCACCTCGGCATCGGCGAACGCGACGACGACCGCGTCGTGCGCGCGCTGCACCTCGGCCGGCGGCAAGCCCTTCGGCCCGATCACCGCGAACCAGGCCTCGACGACGTAGTTCGGCACGCCCTGCTCGACGAAGGTCGCAGTCTCCGGCGCCGCCGCAGCGCGCTGCGCGGTCGCGATGCCGATCGCGCGCAGCGTGCCCGCCTTCAGGTGTGCCTGGACGCTCGGCAGCGACGAGGTCGCGAAGTCGACCTGGCCGCCGAGCAGGTCGTTGATCATCGGGCCGACGCCCTTGTACGGGATGT
>JAYTHL010000602.1:0-2407 GCA_043732605.1 Rhizobacter sp.
AGAGCCGCGAGCGCGATCAGCGCGAAGACGCGGCGGGTCGTCATGCGTGGCATCGCATCGCCATCCGCTTTCCTCAGAGGCCTGCGCTGTCGTAGCGCATGCCGATCCAGGCCTGTCGGCCGAGGCCGCGATAGTCGCGCACCGGCTCGATCTGGCGGCCGAGCGCATTGAGGAGTTTCGCCTCGACGCGCCACGCCTTGTCGAGCCGGCGCGTGGCGCGCAGGTCGAGCGTGCCGTAGCCGCCGAGGACGACGCCGGCGTCCGGCCGCGAGCCGACGAAGAGTCCGGCGACGCCGACGCGCCACGGGCCGTTGTCGTAGTCGATACCGATGCTTTCCTGATGCGCCGCGCGACGCGCCAGGCGGATGCCGGTGTCGGCGTCGCGGGCATCGAGCAGGTCGACGCCGAGGTGCGCGTCGAAGCCGCGCCAGCGCTGGCTCGCGGCGAACGTCGCGCCCTGCAGGCGGGCGCGGCCCACGTTGCTGGAGCAGCCGAAGTCGAACGCAGGATCGGGCGGACAGAAGGACCTGTCCGGCTGGTAGGCGATCAGGTCGCGGACGCGGTTGCGCCAGACGGTCGCCGAGGCGCTGCCTGTCGCGCCCTGCCAGCTCACGCCGGCTTCGATGCTCCGTCCGCGCTCGGGCCTGGTCGTCACGACGCCGTAGCCGGGATAGAACAGATCGTTGAAGGTCGGGGCGCGGAAGGTGGTGCCGGCCAGGGCGCGCAGGCGCCAACCCGGCGCGACGTCGTACGCGTTGCCGACGCGGCCGGTCGTGTTCGCGCCGTAGACCGAGTTGTCGTCACGGCGCGCGTCGAGTTGCAGCGTGTGATTGCCGAAGCGGCCCGAATAGCCGACGACCGCTGCGTTGTTGCTGCGGCCCATGCCGTCGGAAAAGGCGTCGCCGCCGACGCGTTCGAGCATCCTCTCGAGCGCGACGACGAGCTGCTGGTCGGAATCGAGCTTGACGGCGTTCTGCCATGTCGCCTGATCGCGCCGGGTCAGGAAGCGACTCGTCGTCGCGCCGCCGCTCGTCAGGTCGTCGACCGCGTGCGAGCCTTGCAGCGTCGTCGTCCACGCGCTCGTGATCGCGCCGCGGTAGTCGACGCTCGCGACCCGGGTCGTGAGACGGTTGCGGAAATCGGCCGACGGGTCGGGCGTGAAATTCGGCGGCGGAAAATCGGCGCTGTCGTAGTGCGCGTCGAGATGCGTCTCGAAGAGCGACACGCCGACACGATGCCCGGCGGCGGGCGCGTAGCCGAGGCGCACGGTGCCGGAGTTGCGCGTGTAGCCGTCGCGGTCGGGATTGAAGTAGATGCTGCCCGGGGCGATGGCCGAGACGCCGTGGCTGCTGTCTCGGCCAAGGGACACGGCGTAGTCGAAACCCGCTGCCGAGCCGCTCGCACCGACGTCGCCGTGACGCGAGCCGTAGCCGCCGACCTCGGCTGCCGCGCTGAAGCGGGTCGGCCCGTCGCCGCGGCGCGTGAAGATCTGGACCACGCCGCCGACGGCATCGGCGCCGTACAGGCTCGACGCCGGACCGCGCAAGACCTCGATGCGCTCGATCTGCGCCAGGCTCAAGGCCTCGAACTCGGCCTGGCCGAGCGTGGCCGAGCCGATGCGCACGCCGTCGACGAGCACGACCGTGCTGTTCGTGCTCGCGCCGCGGATGAAGAAGCCCGTACTCTGGCCGGGCCCGCCGTTGCGCGCGAGCTGCATGCCGGTGCTGCGGCGGATCAGGTCCTCGAGCGAATCGGCGCTGGTGTTGCGGATCGTTTCGGCGTCGATGACAACGATGTCCGAGATGACGCGAGCGGGCGCCTCGGGCTCGCGCGTTCCGGTGACGACGACTGGCTGCAGCGAGCCGTCGGCAGCCTCAGCGGCTGGCACGTGAAAGAGTTGGAGAGATGCAAGGACAAGTGCGGACGCGAGTCGTCCCGACCAGACGCGCGGCGACCGCGCTGCGGTGAATGAACTGAACATGGAAATGATTCCGGCAAGAGACGCGTGACCGCTTCCCCGCGGGCACGCGCGACAAGAGCCGGACCCGAAGATCCGGCTCGCTTGCTGGCCGGTATCCGGGCTGACGGATCGACCTCGGCGGCCTTCCCGAGGGCTTGCGCCCGCAGTGACCTGCTTGCCGAGGCTGACGAAGCCACTCGCGTGATCTCGTCGTCCGCCGTACCGTTGCGGGGGCAGCGCGGTTTGACCGGAGGCCCTCGGGCATCCGGCGTTCGCTTCCCGTTTAACTGCGAAGGCATGAACACCTTCACGGGCACCAACGGAACCGATTCTAAACAGGGCCTCGTTGCCCGAACCGGCCCCTACAATTCGCGCCTCTCTCGCCTTGCCGGAGCGACATGGCCACGATCGAGGAACTCGCGGAACGGGTCGAGCGCCTGCTCCTTC
>JAYTHL010000603.1:0-2406 GCA_043732605.1 Rhizobacter sp.
GCCAGCCTGATCTACCCCGGCCAGGGGCGACTTCCAATGAAGACACGCGCCTTCATCGACTTTGCGGTGGGGCGGTTGCGTGATCGCCTATCGGCGCTCGACGCCAAGGAGGCGGGCGATGCGTTACTGCTACGCACCTCAGCTCAACGGCGGCGGCGAAGGCTCCCGCGGTGAGACCGGATAGTGAACAAAGTCGGGATAGTGCAGATTCCAGTTCGCTACCTGGCGCCACTGCGGTAACAACGCTCGTTCATCGCTGCAGGATCCGTGACGGGCCGACCGTGCGCTCGAGGCCGGCGTAGCGATGGACCAGTGCCTCGCGAACGCCGTCAAAGGCATCGCCCGGCCGATGCTCGGCTTCAAGACCTTCGGCGGCGCCCGAATCCTGATCGCCGGCATCGAGGTCATGCACATGATCCGTAAAGGCCAGCTCGGCGATATCAAAGACCGAGCCTCGTCTGCAGCGAATCAGTTCTACTCGCTGGCTTTCTGATAGGCCTCGGCCTCGCACCAATGCTTGGCCTCATCGCGCTATTGCGACAAAACCCGCCGTAGTGCCCGACCGCCTCGGTCACCACCGACGTCAGATAGTCGGACATGGCCTGGCGCCCGTCGATGTGGGGATCGGTGTTCAGCAGAACCTGCATGCCGGTGCCGCAAAGGGATGAGGGGTGGCCCCTTGGCGTCCGCCTGCGCTCAGCGAGCGCCCTTGTGATCCTTCTGGCCGGTGTTCTTGTGCCGTCCCGCAACTTCGCCTTCTTCGGCCTTTTCCCGGAGCAGGCTGGGGTCCTGAAGCGGGGCGGGATGAGCGTATCCCGACTTGTGCAGCGTGCCTGCGATCCGCTCGGTCTTGCGCGGTTCTGTCGATTCGTTCTTCATGAGGTTCCCGGTCCGCGTCATGCGGTGCTTCGACCATACGCGTCGCCGGATGAGTTTTCCGTTCGGTAGCGAACACCGGCGACTGCCGCCCTCGTTCTGCTCGCCGTCGCCTCGCGCCCTCCGGTGCAAGTCGTCAGGCCGTGGCCGGCGGAAGCACCGCTTCGATCACCCTGTGCAGGGTGGTGGCCTGAACGAGGATGCTGAAGATGACGACCGCGTAGGCCGTCGAGATCACGACCTCGCGTCCGACGAACACCGGCAGTGAAAGCGCCAGCGCGATCGAGATGCCTCCGCGCAGTCCGCCCCAGGTCATGATGCCGATCGCGGCGCGCCTGAACGCGCGAAGGCGCGGCGTGACCAGGATGGGCGTGGCGACGCTGGCGAAACGGGCCGCCAGGACGATCACGATGCCGGCCGCGGCGACGACCATCTGATCGAGCGAGAAGCTGAGCGCCATCATTTCGAGGCCGATGAAGCCGAACAGAAGCAGGTTCATCAGCTCGTCGAGCACTTCCCAGAATCCGAACAGGCGCTTCAGTGTCTCGTCGGACATCGCGTCCTTCCTGCCCCGGTTGCCGACGATCAGGCCCATCAGCACGACCGCGATCGGCGCCGACACGTGCAGCGCCTCGGCCGCAGCGTACCCAGCGGTGGCCAGCGCCAGCGTGATGAGAATCTCGACCGGGTAGCTGTCGACGCCGCGCAGCATGAAATAACCCAGATAGCCGGCTGCGATGCCGAACAGCGTGCCGCCGACCACCTCGGTGGCGAAGAGCAGCGCGGTCGAGCCGACGCTCACCTCGGCGCCGCCGCCGGCCAGCGCGAGCAGGGTCAGGAACACGACCACGCCGGTGCCGTCGTTGAAGAGGCTCTCGCCCGCGATGCGCGTTTCCAGGCTCTTCGGCACGCCAACCCGCTTGAGCACGGCGAGCACGGCGACCGGATCGGTCGGCGAGATCAGCGCGCCGAACAGCAGGCAGTAGAGCCAGGGAATTGCCAGGCCCATTGCGCGGGTGACGGCGAAGAAGCCGGCCCCGACCGCAATCGTCGATGCGACGACGCCGAACGTCGCCAGCGACAGGATCAGCCACTTTTCCTTGGCGACATCGCGGATGTCGATGTGCAGGCTGCCGGCGAAGAGCAGCAGGCCGAGGACGCCGTGCAGCAGGATGCCGGGAAAATCGATGCCGGCGACGGCGAGTCGCACGTCGTTCGCAACGCTGGCATCGAAGCGCGCCAAGACGACTGCGCCGATGGAGACCACGACGCCGATCGCGGTGATCCCGATCGCGTCCGGCAGGCGCACGAACCGATGGTTCAGGTAGCCGAAGACGGCGACCAAGCACACGACCGCACTGACAACCTGGAAGGTGTTCACTGAAAGTAAAGGTGCCGCTACGGCGCCTTAACGATTGATCATCCCAACCGCATGAATGCCCGACGCTCCAAGAGGCATCCAATCCGGGCGGCCGGCGTGCGACCCGTTGCGATTTGGATCGCATTCGTGTCCCAACGAACAGACGGGCG
>JAYTHL010000604.1:0-2404 GCA_043732605.1 Rhizobacter sp.
GAACGAGCGACCAAGAAAGACACTGGGTTACCAGACGCCGGCTGAGATGTTCAGTCAAACCGTTGCGTTGATCAGTTGAATCCGCCGTCGAAAGCGGACGCCGTTACCAATCCTCCTTGACCGCCAGCACTGTCTCCCGCCCAACCGCACGCCTCGCCGACAGAAAGGCGGTGATCGTTCCCGCAAGCATCACGGCGACGCACAACGCTGCGAGCCGCCCCCACGGCAGTAGCAGTTCCATCGTCCAGTGGAAGCTCTGCGGATTCACCACCTTCACGAGCACCACGCTGACCGCGAGTCCGAGCCCAAGGCCGAGCAACGCACCGACTCCCGTCCAGAGCGCCCCTTCGCCTGCGACGACGGCGAGGATCTGCCGCCGCGTCAGGCCGAGGTGGACGAGCAGGCCGAATTCCTTGCGCCGCGCGAGCACCTGCGCCGAGAAGCTCGCGGCGACGCCGAACAGGCCGATCGCGATTGCCACCGCCTGCAGCCAGTAGGTGACCGCGAAGCTGCGGTCGAAGATGCGCAGCGACGTGGCGCGGATCTCGCGCGGCGCGGCGAACTCGATCAGCGCCGCGTCGTAGCCAGCCCCGGTCGCGAGCGTTCGCAGGTCGCGCTCGACCGCGGCCGTGCTCGCGTTCGGCGCGAGCCAGAGGGCCATGTCGTTGATGCGCGCATCGCCGCTGACGCGGCGCCATTCGCCCGCGTCGATGGCGATCGCGCCGAACTGGCGTGCGTAGTCGCGCCAGACGCCGCGCACGACGACGTCGAAGCGGCGGCCGTCGGGCAGCGGCAGTGAGAGCGTCGATCCCGGTGTGGCGCCGTAGAGCGCGACCACGGCTTCGCTCACGTATGCCGCGATCGCGCCGGCCGGTGCGTCGACGAGATCGCCGGCGAGCGGCAAGGTCGTCGCCGGATCGCCGATCGTGCGCGCGATGAGCGACACCGCCGGGCGCGCCGGATCGAGCGTGAGCGCGACGACGCGCTGCGCTTCGGCGCGCACGACGCCCGGGATGCCGAGCGCCTGCGCCGGCAGCGTGCTCGGCAGGGTCGCGACGTCGCCGCCGCCGGGGCCGCTCGCGGCGCGCGCGTAGAGATCGGCGGGCAGGACGACGTCGAGCCAGCGCGTGACCGCGTCGCGGAAGCTCGCGACCATCACCGTGAGCGCGACCGAGAGCGCCAGGCTCGCGACGACGCCGGCGACGGCGATCGTCGCGCTCGCACGCTCGTGCCGCGCGCGCTCGACCGCGAGCAGCGGCAACGCGCCGCGCGGCTCGGCGACCATGGCGAGGATCGCGCCGACGCCGCCCGGCACGCAGGCGATGCCGCCGACGAGCAGGCACGCGACCGAGACGTAGGCGGCGAGCGGCACGCCGCCGATCGGCGGCAGCAGCGCGCAGGCTGCGCCGAGCGCGAGCAGGGCGACGCCGATCACGAGCGAGTGGCGGTCGGGCGTCGACACCGAGAGTCCTTTGAGCGCCTGCGCCGGAGCGATGCGCTGCGCGCTGCGTGCGGGCAGCCAACCGCCGACGATCGCGGCGACGATGCCGAGCGCACCGTAGAGCGCGGCGCCCGCCAGATCGAAGCGCAAGGCCGGACGCACGCCGGGGAAGTAGCCGCCGCCGAGGTCGCCGCCGAAGAGCCGCAAGGCCGTCGCCGCGAGCGCCGTGCCGAGCGCGAGACCGAGCACTGCGCCGACGGCGCCGATCAACGCCGACTCGGCGAGCACGAGGCCGAGCCGCTGCCGCGCCGAGAGACCGAGCACCGCGAGCAGCGCGAACTGCTGCTGGCGCTGCGCGACCGAGAGCGCGAGGATCGAGAAGACGAGGAACGCGCCGGTGAACATCGCGACGAGCGACAGCACCGTGAGGTTGACGCGGTAGGCGCGCGACACGTTCGAGATGCGCTCGCCGGCCTCGTCGGCGGCGGCGACGCGAACGCCGGCCGGCAGGCGCAGCGCGGCGAGCGTCGCCGCGCGATCGGCGCCCGGCGCGAGGCGGACCTCGATGCGGCTCAGCCGGCCGACGCGGTCGAAGGCCTGCTGCGCGCCGGCGATGTCGAGCACCGCGAGCGGCGGTCCGCCGGCGGCGACGCTGCCGGCGACGCGAAGCGCGACGCGGCCGGCCGTCGTCTGCACGGGCATCGTCGCCGCGCCCGATGCGGCCAGCCGCTGCGACGCTGCGGCGTTGAGGAACACCGCGCCCGGATCGATCGCGGCGAAGCGCTGGGTCGCGTCGCGCGGCCGCGCGAGCAGCTCGGGCGCGATGCCGGCGACGACGAGCGCATCGATACCGACGATGCGCAGCGGCACGCGCGCCCCGTCGGCATCGAAGGCGTAGCTGTCGATCTCGACGATCGGGCTCGCGAACGCGACGCCGGGCGCGGCGGCGACCTCGGCGTAGAA
>JAYTHL010000605.1:0-2400 GCA_043732605.1 Rhizobacter sp.
GGCCACCTGTGCCGCTGCGCGTCGCACAACCGCATCGTGCGCGCCGTGCAGCGGGCCGCGAAGTCCAACGCCTGACAGGCCGCCCTCATGGACGCCAACACCACCCGCCGCCATTTCCTGCAGGGCAGCGGCGCCCTGGTCGTCGCCTTCGCGCTGCCTTCCGGTCGGGTCGGCGCGCAGTCCTCGACGAGGCTGCCGGGCAATCTCCAGTCGAACCGGATGCTCGACGCCTGGCTCGCGATCCAGCCGAGCGGGAAGGTGACGATCTTCACCGGCAAGATCGAGCTCGGCCAGGGCATCGGCACGGCGATCGCGCAGATCGCGGCCGACGAGCTCGGCGTCGATCTCGCGCGCATCGAGATCGTCACTGGCGACACCGCCCGCACCCCGAACGAGGGCCAGACCTCGGGCAGCCAGTCGGTCGAATACAGCGGCACCGCGGTCCGCTTCGCATGCGCCGAGGCCCGCGAGCTCGTGCTGGCCGCAGCCGCCCGCCAGCTCGGGGCGGCGCCAAGCACCTTGAGCGTGAGCGACGGCACGGTGAGCGCGCCGGGCGGCGCGAGCACGACGTACTGGGCGCTGGTCGGCGATGTCGACCTCAAGCGCGAGGCCACCGCCTCGGTCAAGCCCCGCCCGGCCGGCGAGCACCGCTATGTCGGGCACAGCGTGCCGCGGCACGACATCCCGAAGAAGTTCACCGGCGGCGCCGCCTACGTGCAGGACGTGCGCCTGCCGGGCATGGTGTTCGGCCGCGTCGTCAGGCCGCCCTCGGCGGGCGCGCGGCTGATCTCCTTCGACGAGGCCGCCGTCCGGGCCATGCCGGGCATCGTCGCGATCGTGCGCGACGGCGACTTCCTCGCCGTCGCGGCTGAGCGCGAGGAGCAGGCCATCGGGGCGCGGGCGGCCCTCAAGCGCAGCGCCGTGTGGAAGGAGACGCCGTCGCTGCCGCCCGAAGGCGCGGGGCTCTACGCGGCGATGCTGCGCAGCGACGTCCCGGCCCAGGTCGTGAGCGAACGTGGCGCCGATGCGACCGTGCCGGCGGTGCAGTCGCTGGCCGCGATATACACCAAGCCCTACACGTGCCACGGCTCGATCGGCCCGTCGTGCGCGGTGGCGCAGTGGACCGATGGCAAGCTGAGGGTGTGGACGCACAGCCAGGGCGTGTTCCCGCTGCGCGCCGACCTGGCCAAGGTGTTCGCGATCGAGCCGAAGCAGATCCGCTGCACCCACGTGGAAGGATCGGGCTGCTACGGCCACAACGGCGCCGACGACGTCGCGCTCGACGCCGCGCTCGTGGCTCGCGCCATCGCCGGTCGCGCCGTGAAGCTGCAATGGATGCGCGACGACGAGTTCGGCTCGGAGCCGTACGGCTCGCCGATGGTCGTCAAGATGGCCGGCTCGCTCGATGCGGCCGGCCGTGTCGCCGACTGGTCCCACGAGCTCTGGAGCTATCCGCACAACCGCAGGCCGGGCGCCGACGACGGCGTCAACCTGCTCGCCGCATGGCACCTCGCCGTGCCCGCCAAGGTGGCGACGGCGGTCGACGTGCCGCAGCCCGCGGGCGGCTCCGACCGCAACTCGGTGCCGCTCTACGCGTTCCCGAGGCATCGGGTGACCAAGCACCACATCGTCGACGCGCCGCTGCGCACGTCGGCCCTACGCACGCTCGGCGCCTACGGCAATGTGTTCGCCCTCGAGTCCTTCATGGACGAGATGGCGCTCGCGGCGGGCGCGGATCCGGTCGACTTCCGGCTGCGCCACCTCCAGGATCCGCGCGCGCGCGCGGTCATCGACGCGGCGGCCGCCAGGGCGGGCTGGAGCGCGAACCCGCGCGGCGACGGCAGCCGCGGGCGCGGCATCGCGTTCGCGAAATACAAGAACCTGGCGTGCTATTGCGCCATCGTCGCCGACGTCGCGATCGATCGCGGCACCGGCGCGCTCAGTGTCGTGCGCATGACCGCCGCGGTCGATGCCGGCCAGATCGTCAATCCCGACGGCGTCGTCAACCAGATCGAGGGCGGGATCATCCAGTCGACCAGCTGGACGCTGAAGGAAGCGTTGCGCTTCGATCGGACGCGGGTGGTCACGAACTCCTGGGCCGACTACCCGATCCTGCGGTTCGAGGAGGTTCCGCGCGTCGACGTCGTGCTCATCGATCGTCCCGAGATGCCGTTCCTCGGCGTCGGCGAAGGCTCGACGGGGCCCGCCGCGGCAGCGATCGCGAACGCGCTCGCGAACGCGACCGGCAAGCGCCTGCGGGACCTGCCGTTCACGCCGGATCGCGTCAAGGCGGCGTTGACCGCCTAGATGTAGTTTCCCAAGAGGTTGTTCACCCGAGGTGAAGGAAGATGGAGGTGTCTGACGCCTTCCGACTGACTTCAGGATTCCTCGGATGAACAC
>JAYTHL010000606.1:0-2400 GCA_043732605.1 Rhizobacter sp.
ACCCGCGAGTGGCTCACTTCGGATGACTCGATCTCTGCGACGCCGCAGGCCCAGGCCTTGTACGGCATCGTCACGTTGAAGAGATGGACCGCGCCGCTGCGCAGGTCGGCGAGTGCGGCCGTCAATCCCTCTTTCGAAACGTCGCGCAGGCCGTACTCGAAGTCGGCGCCGGTGGCGGCGAAGATCTCTCGCCAGAGCGACGGCGAAAGCGAGTGCGAGAGGCCCTCCCCCAGGAGCTCGAGGCGCCGGACCATCTGCCTGCGGACGTCAGCGCGCCAGGAACGATGAGACCAGCGAACGCGTCTGCGCCGACTCGAAGCAGGTGCGCACGACCTCCGTCTCCATCGCGAAGCCGTCCGCCGCCGGGTCGAGCGCGGCCGCGATGGCCGCCTTCGCGCCGATCGCCGCATACCGCGGCATCGACGCGTACCGATGCACCATCTGCTCCGCCGCCTCGGCGAAGCCCTCCGGCGGCAGGCACCACTGCACGAGTCCGAGCCGGTGCGCCTCCTCGGCAGTGATGACTTCACCCGAGAGAATCATGCGGCTCGAGACCGCGCGACCGCAGAGCCAGGTCAGGCGTTGCGTTCCTCCCGCGCCGGGGATCAACCCCAAGGTCACTTCGGGAAATCCCATCTTCGCCTTGCCCGAAGCGACGCGCAGGTCGCAGGCGAGCGCGAGCTCCAGGCCGCCACCCAGGGCCGTGCCGCCAATCTCCGCCAGCGTGATCGCGGCGAGTCGGCTGATGCGGTGGAAGAGCTTCTGGTAGCGGCGCCCGACGTCGAGCTGCGCTTCCATCGGCTGCGGGAAGTTCGCGGCGATCTGGGCGAGATCGGCGCCGGCCGAGAAGATCTTCTGCGCGCTGCGAACATGCATGACGAGCCAGTCGTCGCGACCTTCGAGGGTGTCGAGCACCTCATGGAAGCGCTCGACCCATTCGTCGCTCATGGCGTTGACCGGCGTCCGGCACAGCGTCACGGTGGCGACCGACCGGTCGACGCGAAGGTCGATCATGGGCGTGCCCGGATCACTTCGCCGTGCGGGCCCGGAACTGAGGCTTGCGCTTTTCCAGGAAGGCCTTGGTGCCTTCCCGCGACTCGTCGGTCTGGTAGTAGAGCGCCAGGGCTTGCAGGCCGGCGTTGGCAATGCCGCGAATGTTGTCGCTGTCCGCGTTGAACGATCGCTTGGCGATCGCCAGCGCCGTCGGGCTGCGGTCCATCAGCTCGGCGCACCAGGAGTCGACGGTCGCGTCGAGCTGGTCGTGCGGCACGACGATGTTGACCAGGCCCATCGCGAGTGCTTCCTGCGCGTTGTAGCGCCGGCACATGTACCAGATCTCGCGCGCCTTCTTCTCGCCCACGATGCGCGAGAGGTAGGCCGTTCCCCAACCCGGATCCACCGAGCCGACCTTCGGGCCGACCTGGCCGAAGATCGCCTTCTCCGACGCGATCGTCATGTCGCAGATCGTCGCCAGCACGTTGCCGCCGCCGATCGCGTAGCCTTGGACGCGCGCGATGACCGGCATCCGGCTGTCGCGGATGGCGGTGTGCAGCTCCTCGATCGGAATGCCGACGACGCCGCGCCCGATGTACTTGCCGGAGTGGGTGGACTGGTCGCCGCCGGTGCAGAAGGCGCGATCGCCCGCGCCTGCGAGAACGATGACCCCGATCTCGGGATCGGTCTCCGCGTCGCGGAAGGCGATGATCATTTCCTCGACCGTGTCGCCGCGGAACGCGTTCATGACCTTCTCGCGGTTGATGGTGATCTTTGCCACCCCGTTCGCCTTCTTGAGCTCGATGTCGGTGAATGTCATTGCGCTTCCCTTTGGGACGTGGATTGCCTGCCTTTCATTACAGCGCGCTCGTCGTGCCGACAGGTGAAACACTCATGGAGTTGTCGTGAACCGACGGTCACGGGCCTCTGCGAACGCTAGGATCGTCCGCGCAACATGAGCCCACCTCGAACGACTTTCGACCGACGTCACATCGGCCACGCATTCCCTGCGTTCTCGGTCGTCGTCGAGGCGTCCAGGATCCGGCTCTTCGCGCAGGTCACGCGGCAGGCCGATCCGATCTACCACGACGAAGACGCGGCGAAGGCCGCGGGATTCGCGTCGCTTCCCGTGCCACCCACGTTCGTCTACTGCCTGGAGACCGAGCGGTCGGGCTTCGACGAGCTCTTCAGGCTCCTGGGCGCCGACAGCAGCCGGATGCTGCATGCCGAGCAGGACTTTGCCTACTTCGCGACGCCGTGCGCCGGCGACACGTTGACGTTCGAACAGACGATCGACGACATCTACGAGAAGAAGGGCGGCCAGCTCCAGTTCGTGGTCCGCACGACGAAGGTGACCAACGGCCGAGGCGACCCGATCGCCGAGCTGCGCAACGTCATCGTGCTGGC
>JAYTHL010000607.1:0-2391 GCA_043732605.1 Rhizobacter sp.
GCACGATGCGCTGCACGAAGATGCCGGGCGTGACGACCGCTTCCGGATCGAGGCTGCCGAGCGGCACGATCTCGTGAACGGTGGCGACGGTCGTCTTCGCGGCCATCGCCATCACCGGCCCGAAGTTTCGCGCCGTCATGCGGTATGTCAGATTGCCCCAGCGATCGCCGCGCTCGGCCTTGATGAAGGCGTAGTCGGCGTGCAGCGGCGATTCGAAGACATACATGCGGCCGTCGATCTCTCGCGTCTCCTTGCCCTTGGCCAGGTCGGTGCCGTAGCCGGTCGGCGTGAAGAAGCCGCCGATGCCGGCGCCCGCGGCGCGGATGCGTTCGGCGAGATTGCCTTGGGGGACGAGCTCCAGCTCGATCTCGCCGGCGCGGTAGAGGCCGTCGAAGTGATGGCTGTCGGCCTGGCGCGGAAACGAGCAGATGATCTTCTTGACCCGACCCGCGGCGAGCAGTGCCGCCAGTCCGGTGTCGCCGTTGCCGGCGTTGTTGTTGACGATCGTGAGGTCGCGCGCGCCTTGCGCGAGAAGCGCACCGACAAGCTCGTTGGGGAGGCCCGCGGTGCCGAAGCCGCCGATCATGACAGTCGACCCGTCAGCGACGTCGGCGACAGCCTCGTGAAGAGAGGCGACTTGCTTTTCGATCATGGCGGTCACTATCGCCGCCCTGCGGCCTGGCGCACATTGTCGCGCCGATCGGGCCGCCCGGCGCCGGGGCGCTCGCCCCGGCGCCGGGGCGAGGTCAGCGCGGGCTGCCGCGACGGACCAGGTTGACGATCGCCAGCAGGATCACCGCGCCGAGGAGCGAGACGCCCAGGCCTGCGATGCTGAAGTCGTTCTGGTTGATGGTGCCGGTGCCGAGCATCGGCGCGAGCAGCCAGCCGCCGAGCATCGCACCGACGATGCCGACGACGACGTTGAGGATCATGCCCTGTTGCGCATCCGTTCTCATGATCATGCTGGCGACCCAGCCGATCAAACCGCCGACGACCAGCCAAATGATGAAGTTCATGTGTGTCCCCCTGTCCAAGCTGTTGAAATACGGCCCGCTCACACCCGCGAGGTGCTTGCACGGGCGGGCCGGCATGGGCTTTCGGACCTGCCGCGGCAGGCTCCGAAAACGTGGGGGAAGACTATGCGGGCGGGTTCGCGAGTCCCATGAGGCGAGACCCCTAGCCGCCGTCAGTGGCGTCCTACAGCGGGCGGCTCAGGCGACGAGGGCGATCGCGCCCTGGTAAAGGCCGAGCAAGAGCGCGCTGACGCCGACGTTAGCCGCGAGATGGCGACCGCCCTGACCCAGGCGCAGGCCGAGACGCGCGCCGACGCAGCCCCAGAGACTCACCACCAGCAGGGCACCGGCATCGACCGGATCGAGCTCGTGGCCGCTGGCGTGGGCGATGCCGACGGCGGCGACCCAGAGGCCGACCGCCATCACCGTCGCGGCGGTGACTTCGTTGAAGGAGGGCTTGCGCAGGGCGATTCCGAAGAAGGTCATGGCGATCGAAAGGGATGAACGGCGTTGCGCAAGGGTAGGAGCCCGGCCGCGCCGACATGCCCGGATCAACGGCCCGGCACGCCCCCAGTTCCTGTGATCGGCGCCTCGGCCCGACGGCCCGGCCCGAAAGCCTCACACATGCTTCGAAGTTTCATCCCCTGCCGGCGGGATCGTTCGCCACCGCGCCCGGTTGCGGCGCTTCTTCTGCAAGGCGACACCCATGGCCACTCCCCGACGATTCCCCCTGATCGGCAAGGCGCTCGCGCTCGGCGCCGTGCTCATCGTGCTCGTCCTCGCGCTCGAATCGGTGAGCGGCATCGTCGCCGAGCGCGCCGGGCGCCTGCGCGAGGCCGAGCGCAGCGTCGCGGCGAGCCTGGCGTCGGTGCAGACGCTCGTCGGCCCGGTGCTGGAGCGCGACTGCAGCGAGAGCTGGGAAGCGGCCCAGGGCGAAGGCAAGGACAGGAAGACGGTGACCGAGCGGCGCGACTTCAAGCTCGTCGTTCCGCCGGCGACGCTCGACATCACTGGCGACGCAGCGATCGAGCCGCGCTACCGCGGCATCTTCAAGGTCAACGGCGACGTGCTGAAGGCGCGCTTCGTCGCCGGCTGGAGCGACGGCGCGGCGCTCGTGCCGCAGGCGCAGCACGCGGGCTCGCGTCTGCAGTGCGACGCGCCGGTGCTTTTCGTCGCCCTCGGCGATTCGCGCGGCGTGCGCAGCGCGGCGATGGAGATCGACGGCGCCGTCGTGCCGGTGCTCGCCGGCACCGGCCACGCCGCCCATCCGCGCGGCTTCCACGCCGAGGTCGCCGAGTCGTTCGCGCGCGCCGGCCGATGCGCGCCGAGGTCGGCCTCGAGCTCGTCGGCACCGGCGAGCTCGCGTTCGCGCCGGTCG
>JAYTHL010000608.1:0-8132 GCA_043732605.1 Rhizobacter sp.
ACCAGCTCGGCGCTGTCGGCCAGACGACGGCGCGACCCAGCGTGAGACCGACGATCAGCGCGGCGGCGGCGCCGTAGAGCATCCCGAACCCCATGGCCGGCAGGAGCGGCAGGCCCCGCAGGTGGTTGCGGCTCGCGGCGAGGCTGCCGACGCCAGACAGCAGCACCGAGACCATCGTGAACACCGCCCCGATCGCGGTGCTGTCGCCGCTGCTCGGACGCGCGATCTCGGGCCAGAAGATGAGGGCGACGCCGACCAGCCCGAGCACGCCGCCGATCACGAAGCGCCGCGCGAGCGCCGTCTTCCAGAGCAGCGCGGCACCGACGCCGGCGAGCAGCGGCGAGGCCGAGTAGCCGACCGCCACCAGCCCCGACGGCACGAAGCGCTCAGCGTGATAGACAAAGACGTACGACACGCCGTAGAGGAACACGCCCTGCAGCGCGAGCGCCGCGTGATCGGCGAGCGGGAACGACAGCGATTCGCCGCGCCACCGGCAGGCGAGCAGCACGGTCGCGCCGGCGAGCGCGAAGCGCAGTGCGACGCCGATCTCGGCCGGCATGTCGCTCACCTGGTAGGTGATCGCATGCCACGTCGTGCCCCAGGTGACGACGCAGATCGCGAACAGCTGCCAGGTCTTGAGGCGTTGCACGGCGAGGCTCAGAGGGCGTAGGTCGCGTCGCCTTCGGCGCCCGCGACGAGCGTCCGGCCGACGCCTTCGACGATCACGGCGTTCATCGCGAAGGTCACGGCGCCGCCCATGCGCGGATGGCCGCGATAGGTCGAGAGCGCGTCGCCGACGACATGGCCGCGCTCGCCGCTCGCGGGGTCGACGTCGGGGATCGGGCAGCGCACGCAGGGCTTGACGCACTTCAGGCGGACCGGCCCGTCGCTCGTGTCGAAGACGATCTCGTCGAGCTGGTCTTCGCCGTTCGGGTCGAGCCCGGACAGGACGAGGTTCGGACGGAAGCGCGCCATCGTGACGGGCGCCTGCCCGGTCAGCGCGAGCCGGCGGTTGAGCTCGTCGAGCGATGCGGTCGACGCGACGAGCAGCGGGAAGCCGTCCTGGAACGCGGTCGGCGCTTCGATCTCCCCGGTCCAGTCGCGGCTCGCGAGACGTCGGACATCGGGATCGAAGCGCACGAGCCGGAGCGGCTGGCCGAGGAAGTCGCTGAACCACTGGGCGCAGAGCGGTCCCATGTCGAAGGCCGCGACGCGATCGCTCCAGACCTCGGCCTCGGCGCGCTGCTCGACCCGGTCGAGCGCGACGTGCAAGGCCAGCATGCCGGGGGCGCGCAGCAACAGCTCATCCGACTTGAGCGTGGTGCGCGCGAGCGCCATGCGCGGCAGCTCGCGTTGCGAGACGAAGCGGCCCGCGGCATCGACCACCATGTAGGCGCGGTCGAGGTCGAAGCCGGTTTCGTCGAGCAGCGCGCTTGGGGGCGACACGCCGGCGCACGACTTCACGGGATAGACATGGATCGATTCGAGACGCACGCGCAGGTCGCTCACGATGGCGGATTCCTCGTCGATGCCGCGGGCGGGGTACTCGCGGCGAGCGGCGATTGTCGACGAGCACTGCCTACAATCGGGCATGCCTCTCTACGACGTGCAGGTGAGCGGCGCGGGCATCGTCGGCAAGACCCTCGCGCTGTCGCTCGCGCGGCTCGGCTTGTCGGTCGCGCTGCGCTCGGCCGCGGCGAGCGGCGCACAGCGCGCCGACGTTCGCGCTTACGCGCTCAACGCCGCGTCGCTCGCGTTGCTGCAGCAGCTCAAGGTCTGGGACGGCCTCGCCGATCGGGCCGCGACGCCCGTCTACGACATGGTCGTGCGCGGCGACGCCGGCGCGAGTCTCGCGTTCTCCGCGTGGGAGCAGCGCAGTGGCGCGCTGGCGACGATCACGGACGCCGCGCTCCTCGAGAGCGAGCTCGACGTCGCTCTGCGCTTCGCGCCGCACGTCACGCGGGTCGACGCCGACGTCCCGGCGGCGCTCGTCGCGCATTGCGAAGGTCGCTCCGCGATCGCGCTGCAGGCGCTCGGCGCCGGCTTCGAGCGCATCGACTACGGGCAGCGCGCGATCGCCGCGCGTGTCGTCGCGACGCGGCCGCATCGCCACATCGCGCGCCAATGGTTCCTCTCGCCCGACGTGCTCGCGCTCCTGCCCTTCGATCGGCCCGAGCCGGAGCGCTCGTACGCGCTCGTCTGGTCGCTGCCCGCCGATCGCGCAGAAGATCTGCTCGGCTTCGAGCCGACCGTCTTCGCGCGCGAGCTGACCTCGCTGACGGGCGGCGATGCCGGCGATCTCGTGCTCGGCTCCGAACGAGCGTCGTGGCCGCTCGTGCTCGGCCGCGCCGAGCGCTGGTGCGGCCCGGGCTGGGTGCTCGTCGGCGATGCGGCGCACGTCGTCCATCCGCTTGCCGGCCAGGGCCTCAACCTCGGCCTCGCCGACGTCGCCGCGCTCTCCCAGGCGATCGCGGAGCGCGAGCCGTGGCGCGGCCTTGGCGACGAACGGTTGCTTCGGCGGTACGTGCGGCAGCGCGCCGCGCCGACCTGGGCCATGACGCGCATTACCGACGGATTACAGCGTTTGTTCGCCACCCCGTCTGCGCCGATCCGGGAACTCCGCAACAATGGAATGAGTCTCGTCAATCGTGCCCTGCCGCTGAAGCGCTGGCTCGCCGCCAGGGCACTCGACTCCGAAAGCCCGTCATGAACCGATCCTCGCGTGTCGCCGCCGCACTGGTCTTCGCCGTCGGCATCGTGGCCGCTTCGTCATCGGCCTTCGCCGACGAAGCCGCGATCCGCAAGAACATCAGCGAGCGCGTGCTCGACTTTCCGAAGATCGACGAGGTCACCAAGTCCGTCGTCCCGGGGCTCTACGAGCTGCGCGTCGGCACCGACATCCTTTACACCGACGAGAACGGCAACTACCTGATCGAAGGCCAGTTGATCGAGACCAAGACGCGCGCCAACCTCACCGAGCAGCGCATCGCGAAGCTCACGGCGATCGACTTCAAGACGCTGCCGTTGAAGGATGCGATGGTCTGGAAGCAAGGCACCGGCGAGAGAAAGCTGGTCGTCTTCGCCGATCCGAATTGCGGCTACTGCAAGAAGTTCGAGAAGGATCTGCAGGCGGTCAAGGATGTCACCGTCTACACTTTCCTGTACCCGATCCTCGGCGGCGATTCGCCCGAGAAGTCGAAGGCGATCTGGTGCGCCAAGGACAACACCAAGGCCTGGCGCGACTGGATGATCAAGGGCACACCGACGACCGACAGCCCGCAGTGCGACACCTCGGTGCTGCAGAGGAACGTGGCCCTCGGCCGCAAGTACCGCATCAACGGCACGCCCGGCCTCGTGTTCGAGGACGGCAAGCATCAACCCGGCGCGGCGAGCGCCGAAGTGGTCGAGAAGCAGCTCGCGATCAGCCGCGCCAAGAGCCAGTCCTGAGCACCTCCCGCCGCGGCGGGACCTACATCCGGTAGCCCGGATCCTTGCGGTCGACGAGACGCTGCAGTGCGGCGAACGAATCCTCGCCGGCGCCGTAGGTCGGATTGAACTGCAGCGAGTCGGCGACGCATTTCTCGAGCACCGCGCGCGCAATCGGAATCGCCTCGCCCATCGACTGGGTCGCCCACTGGATCTCGCAGGCGCGCGACACGAGCCACATCAGCGAGAGCGCCTGCGGCAGCGTCGCGCCGATGGTGACCGGGCCGTGGTTGCGCAGCAGCAGCACCGGCCGTCCTTCGGCGCTCTTCAGGATGCGCGCGCCTTCGTCGGCGTGCACCGTGATGCCCTCGAAGTCGTGGTACGCGACCTTGCCGTAGAGCTGCGCCGCGTAGAAGTTCGTGAACGCGAGGCCGTCCTTCAGGCAGCAGACGGCCTGCGTCGCCGTCGAGTGCAGATGCATCACGCAATGGGCGTCGGGCAGTGTCGCGTGGATGGCGCTGTGGAAGGTGATGCCGGCCGGGTTCACGGGCCAGTCGGCGTGGCCGACGATGGTGCCGTCGAGATCGACCTTGACCAGGTTCGACGCGCAGACCTCGGAGTAGTGCAGGCCGAACGGGTTGATGAGATAGTGTCCTGGCTCGTCGGGAACCCGCAGCGAGATGTGGTTGTAGATCAGCTCGGTCCAGCCGAGGTGGTCGAAGATGCGGTAGGCGGCGGCGAGCTGCACGCGCGCCTGCCATTCGGCGGGGCTGAAGCGCGATGGGCGGATGAAGGCGCCCGTGGCGGTGCTGATGTCCATGCGGTGGTCCTCCGGTCCAGGGCTGCATTCGACCACAGCCGCCAGGGCTGACCGCGACGGCGACAATCGCACCATGATTCGCTACGAGATCGATGTCGGCGCGCGCCACCGTCACACCTTCGCCGTCGAGCTTCGCATCGACGCGCCCGCCGCCGAGCAGCGGCTCAGCCTGCCGGTGTGGATTCCGGGCAGCTACCTGGTGCGCGAGTTCGCGCGCCACCTCTCGGGCGTCGAAGCGACGCAGGGCGACGCCGCCGTCGAGTTGCGCCAGCTCGACAAGGCGACCTGGCTGGCGCGCTGCGCGCCCGGGCAGACGCTCGTCGTGCGCTACGACGTCTACGCCTTCGACACCTCGGTGCGCGCCGCCTTCCTCGACGCGGCACGCGGCTTCTTCAACGGCACGGGCGTGTGCCTGCGCGTCGAGGGCCATGAGGGCGAGTCGCACGAGCTCGCAGTCGTCGGACTGCCTGCCGACTGGGACGTCGCCACGGCGCTCGAGCGGCGGCCGGGCCCCGACACGACGCACGAGTACGTCGCCGACGACTACGACGCCCTCGTCGATCACCCGTTCGAGCTCGGCCGGTTCTGGCGCGGCAGATTCGATGCCGCGGGCGTGATCCACGAGTTCGTCGTCGCGGGCGCGTTGCCCGACTTCGACGGCGAGCGCCTTCTCGCCGACACCCAGCGCCTGTGCGAGGCCGAGATCCGGTTCTGGCACGGCGCCGGACGGGCGCCGTTCGAGCGCTACGTCTTCATGCTCAACGCGCTCGAGGACGGCCGCGGCGGGCTCGAGCACCGGTCGAGCACCGCGCTCGTCGCGGCGCGGCGGGATCTGCCGCGTCGCGCGATCGCCGAGCCGGGCCAAGCTTCGGCGGCCCGGCCGGAGCCGAGCGAAGGCTATGTCGGCGTGCTCGGTCTGATCGCCCACGAGTACTTCCATTCCTGGAACGTCAAGCGGCTCAAGCCGCGCGAGTTCTCGACCTTCGACTACAGCCGCGAGAACTACACCGAGCTGCTCTGGTTCTTCGAAGGCTTCACTTCGTACTACGACGACCTCTTCGTCGTGCGCAGCGGCCTGATCGAGTCGGCGCGCTACCTGAAGCTGCTCGCGGCGACGATGACCGCCGTCCAGGGCTCGCCCGGCCGCAGCGTGCAGAGCGTCGCGGCGGCGAGCTTCGACGCCTGGGTCAAGTACTACCGTGCCGACGAGAACACGCCGAACGCGACGATCAGCTACTACGGCAAGGGCTCGCTCGTCGCGCTCGCGCTCGACCTGAGCCTGCGTGTCGAAGGCCGCGGCTCGCTCGATGACGTCATGCGCCAGCTCTGGCGCACGAGCAGCGGCGGACCGATCGACGAGGCCGATATCGCCGCGGCGCTCGAGGTCGTCGGCGGCCGCTCGTACGCGCGCGAGCTCGCCGAGTGGGTGCACGGCACGGGCGAGCTGCCGCTCGCCGAACTGCTCCGGCGCGTCGGCGTCGGCATCGAGAGCCAGCCGGCGACCTTGGCCCAGCGGCTCGGCGTGCGCGTGAGCGAGAGCGCGCTCACCGGCGTGAAGGTGACGCACGTGCTGCGCGACGCCGCCGCCGAGCGCGCGGGCCTGGCGCCTGGCGACGAGCTTCTCGCCGCCGGCGGCTGGCGCCTGCGCCGCCTCGACGACGCGCTGCGCTCGCTGCCGTCCGAAGGAGAGACGACTTTGCTTGTCGGCCGCGACCAGCGCGTCTTTGCGGTCGCATTGCCGGTCGACTCGCTTGCTGCGAGCGGCGCCGGCTCGGTGCAGCTCAAGCCTGCCGACGGCGCGGGGGTCGACGCGCGCCGCCTGTACGAGGCATGGATCGCCGGTTGACGGCCCCGGCCGGCGCCGACCGCACGTCACGCGGCCGGCGCCGGCTCGCAGGCGCTGCCGTCGTCGTCGCCGTCGTGCTGGTGCATGGAGCTGTCACGCGCGAGCTGGCGGCCCGCATGAGCGAGCTCGATCCTGCGCATGCGATGCCGCAGCGCGTCGCCGTGAGCTACGTGCGAACGATCGAGCCGACGGCACCGACGCCGGTCGCGGCGGCGGCGGCGCCACCGCGGGCTGCGCCGGTCGCTCCGCGCGCGCCGCGCCGTGTCGCGCCTGCCGCGTCGGCAGCGGAGGTCGTCGCGTCGGCGCCGGAGGCTGCGTCGGTGGCGGCTGCGCGCGCTGCGAGCGAAGCCGCGGCGCAGAGCGACGCGGTCGCCCAGGCGATGCCGGTGCCTCACGTCGATCCGACGACGACCGCGACGAGCCCAGCGCCGCCAGCCGAAGCCGCGTCCTCGCCGATTTTGGCGAGCGCGGAATCCGGCGCTCAGGGATCGGTGCCGGCCTTCGAATGGCCGGCCTCGACCCGCGTCAGCTACGTCCTCACCGGCAACTACCGCGGCGAGGTCAGCGGCCAGGCGCAGGTCGAGTGGATCCGGCTCGACGACCGCTACCAGGTCAACCTCGATCTGCTCGTCGGCCCCGAGTTCGCGCCGTTGATCACGCGGCGCATGACGAGCGAGGGCAGGATCGCCGCGAGCGGCCTCGTGCCGGCGCGCTACGACGAGGACACGCAGGTGGTGTTCCGCGAGCGCCGCCGCGTCAGCGTCGGGTTCGAGCCCGACGCGGTCGTCCTCGCCGACGGCCAGCGGCGCGAGCGGCTCGAGGGCGTGCAGGACACGGCGAGCCAGTTCATCCAGCTCACCTACCTGTTCTCGACCCGGCCCGAGCTGCTGCGCGTCGGCAGCACGATCGCTTTTCCGCTCGCCTTGCCGCGCACGATGGACCGCTGGACCTACGACGTCGTCGAGGAGCAGTCGCTCGTCACCCCGTTCGGCCGGCTGCAGGCGTTCCACCTCAAGCCGCGCCCGCGCGGTCCGAGGAAGGCCAACGAGCTGTCGGCGGAAATGTGGATCGCACCGGACCTGCGCTATCTTCCGGTGCGGATCCGCATCGAGCAGGACGCGGCCACCTTCATCGACCTCATGATCTCGACGAAGCCCGAGATGGCCGCGCCGGCGGCGGTCGCCTCCGCGGCCTCATCAGGAAAGACGCCATGACCTACGAATGCATCCTCACCGACGTGCGCGGCAACGGCCCGCGCCGCGTCGGCCTCGTCATGCTGAACCGACCCAAGCAGTTCAACGCCCTCAACGACACGCTGATGGACGAGCTCGGCGCAGCGCTCAAGGCCTTCGACGCCGACGACACGATCGGCTGCATCGTGCTCACGGGCGGCGACAAGGCCTTCGCCGCCGGCGCCGACATCTCGGCGATGGCGTCGTACGACTTCGTCGGCGCGTACTCGAAGGGGCTCATCAGCCGCAACTGGGAGACGATCCGCTCGATCAGAAAGCCGGTCATCGGCGCGGTGGCCGGCTTCGCGCTCGGCGGCGGCTGCGAGGTGGCGATGATGTGCGACATCGTCATCGCCGCCGAGACCGCGAAGTTCGGCCAGCCGGAGATCAAGCTCGGCATCATCCCGGGCGCGGGCGGAACGCAGCGGCTGCCGAGGGCGGTCGGCAAGGCCAAGGCGATGGACATGATCCTGACCGCGCGGATGATGGATGCGCACGAGGCCGAGCGCGCCGGGCTGGTGTCGCGCGTCGTGCCGGCGGCCGAGCTGCTCGACGTCGCCCTCGCTGCCGCCGAGACCATCTGCGGCTTCAGCGGGCCGAGCGTGATGATGGCCAAGGAGGCCGTCAACCGCGCTTACGAGATGCCGCTCACCGACGGCGTCGCCTTCGAGCGTCACCTCTTCCATTCGCTGTTCGCCACCGCCGACAAGAACGAGGGCATGGAGGCCTTTCTCGCCAAGAGAAGACCCGAATTCCGGCAGCGCTAGGGATGGTCTGCACAGGGGCCGGACACCGCGTCTGGTGACAC
>JAYTHL010000609.1:0-2385 GCA_043732605.1 Rhizobacter sp.
CGGCCGCGTTGTCCTTCGGCGGACCGACCGCGTGCGTGCTGAGGCGGTACTGGTTGCCGTCGAGTCCTGTTGCAACGCCGAGGATGGTCTGCGGCAGCAGCGACGCGAGCGCCACCGTGCCCGCCGTGCCGGTGTCGCGCACCGCGTAGACGCGCTGGGTCGTGAGGTCGGTGTTGTCGGCGTTGGCGATATAGCGGCCGGTGCCGAACCCGACGATGTAGCCGCCCGACGTGAACTTGGTGATGTCGGGCCGGCCGGTGATGGCGTGGCCGCTGCCGGCCCCGAACAGCGGGATGCCGCCGTTGCCCATCGTCCAGCTGTCGGGCGACGCGCCGGTGAGGTCGAACTTCCAGAGCTTTCCGTCGAGGTCGCCGGCATAGACGACGTCGGCGATGGCGTCGCCGTTGACGTCGATCGCGGCCGGCGACGAGAGGCCGTCGGGGCTCGCGGCCGTGCCGGCGCCGGTGTCGATCTTCTTCACCAGCGCGCCGGTCTCGGCATCGATGACGAAGAGGATGGCGTGGCCGTTGGCGTTGCCGACGTTGTAGCCACCGCTCACCACCACGGACCAGCGGCCGTTGTTGGTCTTGACCAGCAGCGGCTGGCCGAAGACGTAGCCCATGTCGGCGTCCTGGAACTCCCAGCGCACGATCTGCGCCGCGTTCGCCTCGGAGAACTGGTTCGGATCGGTGACGTCGAGCGCGTACAGACCCTTCGCGCCGGCACGCATGCCGCCGACCAGGAGCGTGTGCCACGCGCCGGCGTAGAACACGTCGCCGACGGTGGGCGAGCCGTCGACGTAGTAGCGGTGCACGTAGTTCAGATCGGTGAGCTGGGGCAGCGCAGCGATCACCGGCGACGGCACGTAGGCGAAAAGCTCGTTGCCGTTGACGGCGTTGATGGCGTGCAGCATGCCGTCGTTCGCGCCCATGTAGATGACCGGCGTGCGGGCCCGGTTGGCGTTGACGAAGGCGCTGTAGCGGGCCGCCTCGAAGTCGTCGTAGTAGCCGAAGTTCGGCGCGCCGACGTAGTAGGGCGACGAGTTGATCACGTCGCCGAGGGGCGAGACGCTGCGGTTCCTGAACTGCGGCGCGGCGCACGGCGGGCTGGCGCAGTTGCGCGCTTCCTGCGTCGCGTCGCCACGCAGGAAGCGCAGGCGCTGCGCGCCGAAGCCGTCGTTGGCGCCGTTGGCGGCGAGATTGAGCAGTGCGCTCTGCGCCGCGTCCAGCTCGGTCGCGCCGGGTGTCGCCGGCAGCGCGGGCCATCGGAACGCAATGCCGCGGTGGCCGACGTCGGCAGACGGCTTGAAGGTGAGGATGTTGCGGCCGTTATCCCAGGCCTGCGCCTTGATGCGCGCACCCGCGTCCCAGGTCGCCACCGCACTGATCGCGCCGCTTCCCGCGACCCCGTAGTCGAGCAGCGTGCCCGACCAGTCGGAGCTGTTGAACTTGGCCTGGTAGAGCGCCGACCCTGTCGTCCATGAGCCGGTGTTCAGGGCGACCGACGAGGCCGCGCTGGTCTTCGACTGGATGTCGCCGACGATCGTCTGGAACGCGCGCTGCAGCGACGTCGAGTCGTTGCCGAGGAACGCCGTCGGATAGCCGCCGCCGAGCGCCGCCATCTGGTTCAGCGCCGCGACCGAGCTCGCGTTGGCGACCGTGTCGCCCATGCCGACCACATACGTCTGCACGTCGTAGTTGCGGCCGCCCACGCTGCTCGTGCGCAGCGCCGTGATCTGGTCGAAGACGTCGCGCTGGGCGCGGCCGTAGCTCCAGACGCCGGGGGTCGTCTGCGTGTTCTGCCATTCAGACGGGTCGTACTGGTTGCCGTCGGTGCGGCCCGTCGGATTGCCGTCGGTCGCGAGCATCACGAAGTTGCGCTGGCACGACTGCGTGATCGGCGTGCTGCCGCCGCTCTGGAAGTAGCCGCGCACGGTGTTGAGCGTGCCGGCGATGGGCGTGAAGAAGGCGTTGTTCTTGATCTCGCCGGTGCCGCCGTTGGTCTCGTTGCCGAGCAGCGTGACCAGGTTGGCGAAGTGTCGGGCGGAGTCGGGCTGCACGGATTCGTTGACGAGGCCGTCGCCGGTCGGGTAGTCGCCGTAGCCCCAGCCGCGCCGGATCCACACCTGCCGCGGCACGGTCTCCGTCGTCGGCAGGTAGCCGGCGTCGGTCGGCGTGAAGCCCCAGACGCCGTAGCCGCCGTAGAAATGGTTTCCGTCCCAGAGCGCGGTGTTGTCGTGGTTGTTGTAGACCGCGTAGCTCGTGCCGCCGGCACCGATGCCGTAGAGCGCCGCGTCGCCCGCGCCCGAATACAGCACGTCGTTGATGTCGGCGTCGTCGCCGCTGCGCGCGTAGGTGATGAAGTTGAAGCCGTTGCTGTTCTGCG
>JAYTHL010000610.1:0-2380 GCA_043732605.1 Rhizobacter sp.
CACGTCGTCGAAGCGCTCGGCAAGGCAGGGCACGCGAGCGTCGTCCTCGGGCGGCGCGACGTCGGTGAGATACCGCCGGGAGCGGTCTTCGCGCTCGCCGACATCCGCGACTACGAGTCGGTCGCCGAATCGGTATCGAAGGTCGACGGCGTGATCCACCTCGCGGCAATGGTCGGCAGCGAGCGCTCGATCCGCATGCCCGAGGCCTTCGTCGAAACGAACGTGCTCGGCGCGATCAACGTCTTCGACGCCTGCCGCTTCTTCAAGAAGCCGTGTCTCTACGCGAGCGTCGGCAACGTCGCCGACCCGAACCTCTACGCGATCTCGAAGGCGACCGCCGAGCGGCTCGCACTCATGTACAACAAGGAGCACGGCACGCGGATCATCGTCGCGCGCATCTTCAACACCTACGGCGAAGGGCAGCGCAGCGGCGTCGTCGACCGGCTCGTGCCCTCGGCAGTGCACTCGGCGCTGCAGGGCAAGCCGATCCGGGTCTTCGGCGACGGCAAGCAGATGGACGACTTCATCTACGTCAAGGACGTCGCCCGGATCATCGCCGCCACCGTCGGCAACGACACGCTCGATCCGCTCAACGTCTGGCACATCGGCACGGGCAAGACGGCGCGCGTGATCGACGTCGTCGAGTTGGTGCTGAGCCTGACCGGATCGAAGAGCGAGATCGTGTTTGTCCGACAGGACCGCCCGGGCGACGGGACCGCGCGCGTCCTCGGCGCAGATCCCGACAAGTTCATCGTTCCGGGATTCGCGTTCACGCCGCTCGAGTCGGGATTGAAGTCCCTGATCGCACAAGCCTGATCGCGCGGCCAGAAAGCCTGTGACTGAACAACAAGACAACGGGGAGAGGGAAATGAAAGTACTCGTCACGGGTGGCAACGGCTTCATCGGCGGCCACGTCATCGACCGCCTCATCGCGCAGGGCCACCGGCCTGTCAGCTTCGACCGCTACGGCGTGCCGCACCGCCCCGACGTCGAGTTCCGGCCGGGCGACATCCGCGACGCAGAGAGCGTCAACGCGGCGATGGCCAAGGTCGACGGCGTCATCAACCTCGCCGGCATCCTCGGCACGAGCGAGACGATCGAGCGCCCGCGCTTCACGGTGCAGTCGAACCTGCTGGGCGCGATCAACATCTTCAGCGCCTGCCGCGACCAGGGCAAGAAAGGTGTGCACATCACCGTCGGCAACTACTGGATGAACAACCCGTACGCGATCACCAAGAACGCTGCCGAGCGCACGGCGATGGTCTTCAACAAGAACTTCGGCTCGCGCATCGCCGTCGTGCGTGGTCTCAACGCGTACGGCGAGCGCCAGAAGACGACGCCGGTGCGCAAGATCGTTCCCAACGTGATCGTGCCGGCGCTGACCGGCGGCGAGGTGCTCGTCTACGGCGACGGCGAGCAGCTGATGGACATGATCTACGTCGGCGACCTCGCCGAGGTGCTGATCCGCGCGCTCGTCCTCAACCACGGCTGCTACGACTCGGTGATCGAGGCGGGCCGCGGCAAGGAGCTCACGCCGTCGATCAACGAGCTCGTCGACAACGTCGTCGCCCAGGTCGGTAACCCGCGGTGCAAGGTGCGCCACGTGCCGATGCGCGGCGGCGAGCCGGAGCGCAGCGTCGTCATCGGCGATCCGCGCACGCTGGCGCCGCTCGGCTTCACCGTCGAAGACATGGTGTCGCTCGACGACGGCATCGCCAAGGCGATCGAGTGGTACCGCGCGCACCTCAAGGAATTCGCCTAGGGGCGAGTGGCGGGCGTCGTCGATCGATCCGCTTGCGGCCTTGGGTGAACTGATGGCGCGGCGCCGGGGTCGCGCTCGGCGAGCCGCTCGCGCAGCCATCGACCCGCCGTTGGCGCCAGCACCAGGGCCACGACGAACACGACGGCGATGATCGTCCCGAAGCCCGGGCGACCACTGCGCGGCACCGAAGACGAGGCGTCACCCCTCCAGCGCCGAAACGCCTTCGGGTCGTAGTGCAGCCGCTCCTTGCGCTGCCGCTCCTTCCAGTACCAGTCGCGATCCTCCATGCCCATGCGGCGATTGTCGCGGTGCCGCTCGCGCCGGGCGACCCTGACGGGATCGTGCGCAGTCCATCCGATCACAATTGCAGCGTGTCGCATCAAGATTGACCCACCCTTCGGGCCGATCGGAGACTTCCGGTTCGATCGTTCCGCGCCGTCGCCGGCGCCCTCAACGCCCATGATCAAGATGTCCATCGCCGTCACCGGTGCCCTGTGCGCCGCCGCCGTGTCCACCGCCGCGCTCGCCGCCAAGCCGACGACGCGCAACCGCGCCGAGATCCCGGCCGAATTCCGCTGGGACTTCGCCGCCATCTACCCGAGCTGGGAGGCCTGGGAA
>JAYTHL010000611.1:0-2372 GCA_043732605.1 Rhizobacter sp.
CGGAGGGCGTCGATGTGCATGGCGGCGGAGATGGAGCGGCAGTGTAGTGAGTCGCTCGCGATGCCCGTGCCGCGACGGCTGCCGCCGACCGAGGCAACATCGCGACCATGATCGCGCTCTGCGCCCCCGAGCATGCCCTGCATGCGCCCGCTTTCGAGATCTTCCGCGGCGATCGCGTGCCGTGCTTCGAGTCACCGCGGCGGGTCGAGGTCGTGCTCGGCGAGCTCGCCGCGCGCGGCCACGAGATCCGTCGACCGGCGACCGACAGCACCGCGCTGCTGGCGCAGGTCCACACGCCGCGCTATCTCGCGTTCCTCGAGAGCGCGTGGTCGCAGTGGCTCGCCATCGATCCCGCCAATGCCGACGTGCAGCCGTTCCCGTCGGTTTGGCCGGTGCGCACGCTGCGCAGCGACGTCGAGCCGCGCAACTTCACGGCGCGACTCGGCCTCTATTCGATGGACAACGGCAGCCCGCTCGTCGCGGGCACCTGGGCCGCAGCGAAGGCCGGCGCCGATGCGGCCGCGAGCGCGGCGGTGCTCGTCTCGGCGGGCACGCGGGCCGCGTTCTGCACGACGCGTCCACCCGGCCACCACGCCGGCGCCGACTTCATGGGCGGCTACTGCTTCCTCAACAACGCGGCCGTCGCGGCCGAGGGCCTGTGCGCGGGCGGCGCGGCGCGCGTCGCCGTGCTCGACGTCGACTACCACCACGGCAACGGCACGCAGAGCATCTTCTACGACCGCGCCGACGTGCTCTTCGCGAGCGTGCACGGCGATCCGATGACGGAGTACCCGTTCTATCTCGGCCACGCCGACGAGATCGGCGCCGGCGCAGGCGAAGGCTTCAACCTCAACCTGCCGCTGCCGGCCGGCTCGTCGACAGAGGCGTGGTTCGCGGCACTCGACGTTGCCTGCGCGCGGATCGAGCGCCACCACGCCGATGCGCTCGTCGTCTCGCTCGGCCTCGACACCTTCGCCGGCGATCCGATCTCGACCTTCGCGCTGACGACGAGCGACTACCTCGCGCTCGGCGCGCGGCTCGCGCGATTGAAGTTGCCGACGGTGCTCGTGCTGGAAGGCGGCTATGCCGCAGCCGAGCTGGGTGCGAACGCCGCCAACGTGCTGGAGGCGTTCGCGCACGCGGGATCCGCTGTCAGGCGGCGCGGTTCAGCAACGCGCCGGTCATGCGGTCGGCCGTGCGGAAGACGGCGAGGTTCGCGAGGAACGCGTTTTTCGCCTTCAGCAGGCCGACGACATCGGCCACCTCCGAGTTGCTCGACGCCGGTTCCTGCGCGAGTGATGTGGCGACCCCGCCATCGGCCGCCGCGATCTGATCGACGCGCTGGCGCCGAAACCCCGCCGTACCCAAGTCGGCGATGTTGTGCGCCGATGCCTGCAGGCTCGTCTGCGCGGCGTTCATGCCCGAGAGCGCGATGGCGAAAGTGGAGGACATGAAGGACGGCCGAAGCAGTGCAAGTCGCGTCGCAGTGTAGGAACGCGGCCGCAGCGCCGGACGACCGTTCGCCGACTGCCGCCCCGAAGCGGGCAGGAGTTCACGCGCCATCCCTCGTGCGCAAGTGCTCCGGCTTGCCTACAGTCCGTCCATGGACACATCCCTTCCGGTTGTCGTGCGCGAAGTCGGCCTGCGCGACGGCCTGCAGAGCATCGCCCGCACCCTGCCCACGGCGCAGAAGATCGAGTGGCTGCGCGCGGCGCACGCCGCCGGCCTGTGCGAGATCGAGGTCGGCTCGTTCGTGCCGGCGCGCCTGCTGCCGCAGCTCGCCGACACCGCCGCGCTGGTCGAGGTCGCGCGCACCTTGCCCGGGCTCGTCACGTCGGTGCTCGTGCCGAATCTCAAAGGTGCGCAGGCGGCGCTCGATGCGGGCTGCGACCTGATGCTGCTGCCCTTGTCGGCGAGCCATGCGCACAGCCTCGCCAATCTGCGCAAGACGCCCTACGCGGTCGTCGAGGAGATCGCGCGCATCCGAGAGCTGCGCGACGCGAGCGGATCGCGCTGCCTGATCGAGGTGGGTCTCAGCACGGCGTTCGGCTGCACGATCCAGGGTGTGGTCGAGGAATCGGAGGTGCTGCGCTTGCTGCAGGCGGTCCTCGACGCCGGTGCCGACCGCGTCGGCCTCGCCGACACCGTCGGCCACGCCGATCCGCTGCAGGTCTCGCGTCTTTTCGCGCGCTGCTTTGCCGTCGCCGGCGACCGTCTCGCTTGCGGCCACTTCCACGACACGCGCGGCCTCGGCCTCGCCAACGTCTATGCCGCCTGGCAGGCGGGCGTGCGCCGCTTCGACGCCTGCACCGGCGGCATCGGCGGCTGTCCGCACGCACCGGGTGCGAGCGGCAACGTCGCGACCGAGGACG
>JAYTHL010000612.1:0-8083 GCA_043732605.1 Rhizobacter sp.
GTGCGCGTCACCCGCAACGCCAGCGGCAACGTCAAGCGCCTGAACGCGGCCGTCGTGGTCAACAACCGGCAGGTGACCGACGCCAAGGGCAAGACGACGCAGGTGCCGCTGACGGCCGAGGAGATCGACAAGCTCACCGCCTTGGTCAAGGAAAGCATCGGCTTCAACAAGGACCGCGGCGATTCCGTCAAGGTGATCAACGCGCCGTTCAAGATCGAGACGATCACGCCGGTCGAGGTGCCGTTCTGGAAGAACCCCGACGTGCTCGACCTGGCGCGCGTGGTCGCGCTGCCCGCGATCCTCGGCCTGGTCGCGCTCGTCGTCTTCTTCGGCCTCGTGCGACCGGGCATGAAGGCGATGATCGCCGCCGCGCCGCGCCTCGCGGCCGGATCGAACCTCAACACGATCGAGAACGAGGCGCCGTCGCTGCCCGCGTTGCCCTTGCCGGTGACCAACGAGCCACTCGAGGAGGCGCGCCGGATCGCGCGCGACAACCCGGCGGCCGTCGCGGGCATCCTGCGCCTTTGGGTCGAGGGCGAGCAGCCCGCCCCGGTCGCACGCTGAGGCCGCAACGGACCCGTCATGGACGAAATCGGACTCGAGAACTCAGCCATCCTCCTGATGTCGCTCGGCGAGGAGGACGCCGCGCAGGTCCTCAAGCACCTCACGCCGAAAGAGGTTCAGGGCGTGGGCGAGATGATCAGTCGTTTCAAGACGATCCCGCGCGAGCGCATGAACCGGGTGCTCGAGAAGTTCAACTCGACGGCGACCGGGCAGACGACGCTCGTCGGCGACACGACCGAATACGTGAAGTCGGTGCTGAAGAAGGCGCTCGGCGACGACAAGGCCAACCTGCTGATCGACCGGATCCTGCAGAACTCCGACGTCACCGGCATCGAGGCGCTGAAGTGGATGGAGCCGAGCGCGGTCGCCGAGCTGCTGCGCAACGAGCACCCGCAGATCGTCGCCGCCGTCCTGGTTCATCTCGAGACCGACCAGGCGGCGTCGATCCTGAAGCTCTTCACCGAGCGCCATCGCAACGAGGTACTGGTGCGGATCGCCACGCTCGACGGCATCCAGCCCGTGGGCCTGAAGGACCTGAACGAGGTGATGTCGTCCCTGCTCACGGGCAATGACCGGATGAGGACGTCCCTGCTCGGCGGCGCGAAGTCGGCCGCGGAGATGCTGAACTCGATGGGCTCGAGCGTCGAGACCTCCGCGCTCGACTTCATCCGCGATGCGGACGCCGAGCTAGCGCAGCAGATCATGGACAACATGTTCTCGTTCGAAGACCTGGTCAAGATCGACGACAAGGGCATGCAGGCGCTGCTGAAGGAAGTGCAGACCGAGTCGCTGGTCATCGCGCTCAAGGCCGCGCCGGCCGAGCTCAAGGAGAAGATCTTCAAGAACATGTCGACGCGTGCGGGCGAGACGCTCAAGGAAGAGCTCGAGACGCGCGGCCCGGTGCGCGTCGTCGAGGTCGAAAGCGAGCAGAAGGAAATGCTGAAGATCGTGCGTCGCCTGATCGACGAAGGCGTGATCGTGCTCGGAGGTGCCAACGATGATGAGTTCATCTAAGACGCCCCGCAACGTCCCGCCACCGCCCGGCTCGGCCGCGCACAAGGCCGCGGTCTACTCGCGCTTCATCCCGCGCGAGGAGATCAGCTCGTTCGCCGCCTGGGCGCCGGGCGACCTGTCCAGCCCCGGCCACGGGTTCGGCATCGGCGCGGAGCCAGCGCCGACCGGCGCCGAGCCTGATTCGGAAGAGGTCGCGGCCAAGCTGCGCTCGGCGCGCCAGACCGGCTACCAAGACGGCTACCGCGACGGACTCGTCGCGCTCGAGGGTTTCAAGCAGAGCTACGCCGCGCAGGTGACGCAGCAGATCGGCGTCCTCGTCGGCTCGGTCGGCGATCAGCTCGACGCGCTCCAGCAGCAGATGGCCGAGGCACTCGCCGCGACCGCCGTGAGCCTGGCGCGCCAGATCGTGCGCAGCGAGATCGCGCAGCGTCCCGAGGCCGTCGCCGCAGTCGCCGCCGAGGCGGTCGAGGCGCTGCTTCTCAACGCGCGCCATGTCACGCTGCGCGTCCATCCCGACGATCACGCGCTCATCGCCGAGGGCGCCGCCGACGTGCTCGCCGCGCGCGGCGCTCGCCTCATCGCCGACGCGACGATCGCGCGCGGCGGATGTCGCGCCGAGTCGGACATCGGCATCGTCGACGCGAGCGTCGAGACGCGCTGGCAACGCGCCACTGCGGCGCTCGGCCTCGACGTTCCGTGGTCGACACCGGCCGACGAGCCGAAGCCATGACATCGACCGTCGACGCGTCGGCGCCGGAGTCCGCGCAACCCGCGCCGCCCGCGGCGACGCTCGCATGGCATCGCTACCTCGCCGACATGCAGGCCTTCGCCGCCGAGCCGTCGCCGCTCGAGACGCAGGGCCTGCTCGTGCGCGTCACCGGTCTCGTCCTCGAAGCCGCCGGCATCCGCGTTCCGGTCGGCTCGGTGTGCGACGTGCGCATGGCGGGCCAACCGACGCTGCAGGCCGAGGTCGTCGGCTTTTCCGCCGACTGCGCCTATTTGATGCCGACGGGCGAGGTGCACGGCCTGGCCAGCGGCGCGCGCGTCGTGCCGCGGCCGTCGCCCGGCGTGCCGATGAAACTCGGCGTCGCCAGCCATCCGTGGCGCCGTCTCGAGGACCGGACCTTGCACCTGCCGGTCGGCGACGGCCTGCTCGGCCGCGTCGTCGACTCGCACGGCGCGCCGATGGATCGCAAGGGCCCGCTCGCCGACGTGCGCAACGAGCCGCTGACGCGCCGCCCGATCAACGCGATGGATCGCGATCCGGTGCGAACGCCCCTCGACACCGGCGTGCGCGCGATCAACACCATGCTCACCGTCGGCCGTGGCCAGCGCATCGGCCTGTTCGCCGGAACCGGAGTAGGCAAGAGCGTGCTGCTCGGCATGATGGCGCGCTACACCGCCGCCGACGTCATCGTGGTCGGCCTGATCGGCGAGCGCGGCCGCGAAGTCAAGGAGTTCATCGAGGACATCCTCGGTGAGGAAGGCATCCAGCGTGCCGTCGTCGTCGCCGCGCCGGCCGACTCGCCGGCACTCGTTCGCCTGCAAGGCGCCAACTATGCGACCGTGATCGCCGAGCACTTCCGCGACCGCGGCAAGAACGTGCTTCTGCTGATGGACTCGCTCACCCGCTACGCGATGGCGCAGCGCGAGATCGCGCTCGCGATCGGCGAGCCGCCCGCGACCAAGGGCTATCCGCCGAGCTGCTTCGCCAAGCTGCCGCAGCTCGTCGAGCGCAGCGGCAACGGCCGGGCTCCTGATCAAGAAGGCGGCGGCGGCTCGATCACCGCCTTCTACACCGTGCTCTCCGAAGGCGACGACCAGCAGGACCCGATCGCCGATGCGGCGCGCGGCATCCTCGACGGCCACATCGTGCTCTCGCGCGAGCTCGCCGAAGGCGGCCACTACCCGGCGATCGACATCGAGAAATCGGTGTCGCGGGTGATGGGCAACGTCGCGAGCGGCCCGCACGTCGATGCGGCGCGGCGCTTTCGCCAGCTGCACTCGCGCCACCAGAAGGCGCGCGACCTGATCCAGCTCGGCGCCTACGCGCCGGGCCACGACGCCGACCTCGACCTCGCGGTGCGCCTGCATCCGGCGATGGACGCGCTGCTCCAGCAGGACATGCACGTGCCCGCCCATCTCGAAGCGAGCCTGCAGCAGCTCTACACCGTGATCCGGTCCTGACGCCTTCTCTCGAACCGACCGCATGAACGACCTGAACCCGCTCGCCACCTTGCTCGCCCAAAGCGAGCGGCAGCGCGACCTCGCCCTCGCCGACCAGCGCAAGGCGCAGAGCGACAGCGAAGCCGCCGCGGCGCAAGTCGCGCAGCTGCGCGACTACCGGCGCGACTACGAGCAGCGCTGGAACGCGCAATTCCGCAAGGAAGGCCAGATCCAGCTCGTCCTCTGCTACCAGGGCTTCGTGACGCGCCTCAACGAGGCGATCGAGCAGCAGACGATCGCCGCCGAGCTCGCAGCGGCCCGGCTCGAGCAGGCGATCGTCGCCGTGCGCGGCCACGATCTCCAGCTCGCCTCGGTGCGTCGCCTCGTCGAACGTCGCCTCGTCGAACGACGCGGCGAGGCCGAGCGGGCAGACCAGAAGCAGACCGACGAGCTCGCCGCGCGGATCGCATGGTCGCGCGGCGCCTCCGCACGAACGAACCCGGCCTGAGCGCCACCATGCAGAACGCCATTGCCCCGGTCACGCCCGCGACGCCGTCGTCGCCGGTCGAGTCGCGCCCGTCGCCGCGCGCGCCGAACGCGCATGCGTTCGCGACATTGCTCAGGCAGAGCCAGAACCCGGCGCCCGCACCGGCGAAGGCCGCGCCGGTCCCGCTCGCGACGATCGACGGCACGATCGGCGCCTCGGCGCCGTCCGCGCCGGCGAAGGCCGCGTCGGCCGCTGCGACGTCGGCCGCCGACGCGGCGCGCGCCGATGACGCGCGAGCGGACGCAGCGAGCGCGGAGTCGCGCACCGCCGACACGCACACCGACGACAGCGACGCCGCGACGACGCGCGCCGACAAGGACGACACGCCGACGACCGACGGCACCGGCATGCCGCTGTCGCACGGCCTCGTCGCGCCGCATCGCCTCGCTGCCGCCGCGGTCGAGAAAGGCGTGTCTGACAACGCCGAGCGCGCGACGCGGATCTCGGCGACGAGCCTCGGGGCGCGTGCAGACGCCGGCGCCGCAGCGACCTCGTCGAACCCGTCGAGCACGTCGCTCGCGCCGCGCGGCGCCGACACGACGCGCCAGGACGAGCCGGGGTCGATCGCCCGCTTCGCCGCCGGCACCGGCGACAAGATCGCCATCCCCGGTGCCGGGACTTCGCCGGAGATCGGCAAGACGATGCCGTTCGCGCAGAGCGCGCTGCGGACCGAAGCGATGCCGGCGCCGACGGGCCTGTCGACTCTCGACCCGGCGCAGTCCGGCCCGACCTCGTCCGTCGACGCCACCGTCGCGACACCACTCACGTCGCCCGACTTCGCCCAGGCCTTCGCGGTGCAGGTGAGCGTGCTCGTGCAGGACGGCGTGCACAGCGCCGAACTGCACCTGAACCCGGTCGAGACCGGGCCGGTGTCGGTCCGGATCGTCGTCGAAGGCAGCCAGGCGCGGATCGATTTCGGCGCCGACGCGCTGGCGACGCGCCAGGCGATCGAGGCCGGCCTGCCCGAGCTCGCCAGCGCCCTGCGCGACGCCGGCTTCACGCTCCAGGGCGGCGGCGTCTCGCAGCACGCACGCGACCCGAACGGCGACGCGGGATCGGGCGACGGATCGGCCGCCCGGCGCGGCCCGTTGGACAGCGACGACACGCGCGCCGCGCCAGTCTCGCGACAGCGCATCGCTACCGCCGGCGGGGTCGATCTCTACGCCTGATCGCCGGCGCACCGGGTGCCGACAAGCCCCGAAAAGTGCTCCTTATCGCCGTTTGGGCCCGGACCTCGGTTTCGATAATTCACCGGTGGGCCCGAGGCTTGTCGCAGTAGCGCCAGCCACGGGACCGATTGCATCCTGAAGGAAGGCCGATGTCCGCTGCTGCCGCCGCCGCCGCCGAAGTCCCGGAAATCGCTCCGGCACCGAAGACCGGCAAGAAGAAGCTGATCCTGATCGGCGTCGTCGCCCTGCTGGTGCTTGCCATCGCAGGCGGTGGCGCGGCGTGGTGGTTGAAGAAGCGCGCCCACGCGGCCGCCCTCGCCGCCGAGGAAGAGGGCGGCGCCAAGGTCACCGAGACGAAGATCGACCTGACGCATCCGCCGACGTTCCTGCCGCTCGATCCCTTCGTCGTCAACCTCGCCGACCGCGACGCCGACCGCTACGCCCAGATCGGCATCACGCTCGAGCTCGAGAGCCCGGCGTTCGCCGAGCAGGTCAAGGTCTTCATGCCCGCCGTTCGCAATGCGATCCTGATGGTGATCGCGCACAAGAGCGCGCGCGACCTCCTCGGACGCGCCGGCAAGGAAGACCTCGCCGACGAGATCATGCGCGAAGCGCTGCGGCCGATGGGCATCGAGGTCGAGACGCCGGTGCGCATCCGCCCGGTCATGGCGATGGCGCCGGCCGACAGCGCCCCAGGGGTGGTGGCGACACCGGTGGTGCCGGCGACTCCCGCAGCGCAAGCGACGATGGCGCACGATGCGGCCTCTGCGCCGGCGGCCGCGTCGGCGCCGGCCATGGCCGCTGCGCCGGCATCCGCCGCGGCATCGGCCCCGGTGCACGTCGCTGCCGCGAGCGCGACAGCGACGCATGGCGACGCCAAGCCCAAGGCACATGGCGACTCGGGCGGCCCGATCCACCACGTTCATTTTTCCAGCTTCATCATCCAGTGAGGCGCAGGCGATGACGAGCGAGATCCTCAGCCAGGACGAAGTCGACTCGCTGCTGGACGGCATCTCGTCGGACGGCGAAGAGGCCGAAGCCGAGGCGACGACGAGCCCGCGCACGTACGATCTCTCGGGGCAGGAGCGGATCGTCCGCGGGCGCATGCCCAACCTCGAGATCGTCAACGAGCGATTCGCCCGCAACCTTCGCAACGGCCTCTTCCAGCTCCTGCGCAAGAACGCCGAGATCTCGACCGCCGAGGTCAAGGTCCACAAATACAGCGTCTTCCTGCGCGAGATCGCGGTGCCGACGAGTCTCAACGTCGTCTCGGTTCAACCCCTGCGCGGCAACGGCCTCGTCGTCTGCGATCCGTCGCTGGTCTTCGCCGCCGTCGACTCGCTCTTCGGCGGCAACGGCAAGTACAGCACGCGCATCGAGGGCCGCGACTTCTCGCCGACGGAGCAGCGCGTCATCCGCCGCCTCGTCGACGTCGTGACGAGCGAATACGCACGCGCCTGGGCCGGCGCCTACCCTCTGCCGCTCACGTACCTGCGCTCGGAGATGCTGCCGCAGTTCGCGACCATCGCCACGCCGAGCGAATTGGTCATCTCGTCGTCGTTCGAGATGGAGATCGGCGACATGAGTGGCAGCGTCCACATCTGCATTCCCTACGCGACGCTCGAGCCGATCCGCGACGTGCTGTTCTCGACGATCCAGATCGACAACGTCCCCGAGGACGGCCGCTGGATCTCGCTGATGAAGGACCAGATCGGCGAGGCCCATGTCGAGCTCGTCGTCGAGCTCGCGCGAGCCCGCACCACCGTCGAGCAACTGCTCAGCCTGGCGTCGGGCGACTTCATCGAGCTCGACCTGAAGCGTGGCGTCGAGGCCAAGATCGCCGGCGTGCCGGTGCTGGCGTGCAACTACGGCGTCTCGAACGGCAAGTACGCCCTCAAGGTCGATCAACTGTTGGCCAGCTCCGCATCGAGCTGGATTGGAGAACACCATGCCTGACGACAACACCGCCCCGGCCTCCGGCGCCGACGACCAACTCGCCGCCGACTGGGCCGCCGCCGCTGCGGAGACGCGCGGCGAGACCGCCTCGGAGCTGCAGACCGCGGCCGACCAGGTGACGCCTGCGCCGTTCACCAACTTCGCGCCCAGCGGCGGCGCGGGCGCGGGCAACGACATCAACATGATCCTCGACATCCCGGTGCAGCTCACCGTGGAGCTCGGGCGGACGCGGATCCCGATCAAGAACATCCTGCAGCTCGCGCAGGGCTCGGTCGTCGAGCTCGAGGCGATGGCCGGCGAGCCAATGGACGTGCTCGTCAACGGCTACCTGATCGCGCAGGGCGAGGTCGTCGTCGTCAACGAGAAGTTCGGCATCCGGCTGACCGACATCGTGACGCCGAGCGAACGCATGCGGCGCCTCTCGAGAAGCTGAAGGAATGATGCCCCCACGCTCTCTTCGTTCGCTGCCCCCCGAGGGGGCGCGGCCAGCCTTGGGGCGGCCCGGCGGCCGGCCGAACCGCTTCGACAACTGACATGCCCAACGCCTGGAGCTCGCTGCTCTGGTTCATCGCGATCGTCGCGCTGATCCCGGCGACGCTGTGGTTTCTCAAGCGCACGCCTCTCGGCGGCGCGGGCGGCGCCGGCGTGATGCGCAGCATCGCGACGC
>JAYTHL010000613.1:0-2363 GCA_043732605.1 Rhizobacter sp.
CCAGGCACAGTTCGGCGCCCAGGTCGGTGAGCAGCAGGAAGCCCAGCGCGTCGTCGTGGGCGAGTACGCGCGGCGCGTTCAGCCCAGCGTCGTGCAGCATCCCGGCCACCCGGATGAAGGGCCGCACGTCTTCCTGCGGCGGCGGCGCGTCCATGACGATGACGCTGCCGCCGCCGACGCGGTCGGCGCGCAGGTAGCGGCGAAAGCTTGCGTCGCTCGACGCGGGCCGCAGTGTCGCGGTGACGATGCCGTGGCGCGGTGCGATCGCCGCCAGCCAGGCCGCGAAGGACAGCGCTCGCACGGGATCGGCCCACGCGATGGCGGGCGAAGGTTCGGGGGCGTTGTTCACAGTGGAGGAGCGGGGTGGCGCGAGGCGCGCCTCGTGGATAATCGATTCTACAAATCGGTGCCTGCCGCCAGAGTGCGCGCGGCACCCGTCACGTCCGGTGGCGCTGCACGCGAGAGCCGGCTTCGCGCCTCCACGGTGCTTCCCGTCCGCGTCGCCCCAGTGAGTCCAGCCGCTCGCCAAGATTCACGATCCAGCGCCAGAATGCGACGACCCGAGCGCGTGCGCCTGCTCGTCGTCGTCACGCTCTTCGGCGGCTCGGTCGCGCACGCGCAACCAGCGCCCGCGGCCGCCGCGGCGTCTGGCGTCGAGTTGCGCCAGGCCGACACGCTGTCGTCGCCGCCGCGCGGTGACGCCGCGCGCCAGCTGCCGATCATCCTGCGCGCGCGCGAGATCCGGTCGCGTCCGAACCTCGACGCCGAAGCGCTCGGCGACGTCGAGTTCCGGCGCGGCGCGACCGTGATCCACGCCGATCGCCTGACCTACGACGAGGCCGAAGACCTCGCCCGCGCGACCGGCCACGTCGTCGTCAACCGCGATGGCAATGTCTTCGCGGGTCCCGAGCTGCAACTCAAGATCGAACGCTTCGAGGGTTTCTTCCGCCTGCCGACCTATCGCTTCGCCAAGACCGGCGCCGGCGGCAAGGCGGCGCAGATCGAGTTCATCGACGACCAGCGCGCGACCGCGACCGACGCGACGTATTCCAGCTGCAACGCGAGCGACGACGACGTCGTCGAGCCGGTCTGGATCCTCAAGATGCGCGAGCTGCACATCGACAACGAGAGCAACGAAGGCGTCGCCCGCGACGCCGTGCTGCGCTTCTACGGCGTGCCGATCCTGGCGGCGCCCGTGTTCAGCTTTCCGCTCAGCGACGAGCGCAAGTCGGGCTTCCTGCCGCCGAGCCTGGGCATCGACAGCCGGAGCGGCCTGCAGACCGCCATCCCCTACTACTGGAACATCGCGCCCAACCGCGACGCGACGTTCACGATGAGCGAGAGCACCCGGCGCGGCCCGGCCCTCGACAGCGAGTTCCGCTACCTGGAGCCCGACTACTTCGGCACCGCGAACCTGAAGCTGATGCCGCACGACGCCACCGCGGACCGGTCGCGCTACTCGCTGCGCGCCGACCACGAAGGGATCCTTCCCTACAACGCGTACGCGCAGCTGCGCGTGATGCGGGTTTCCGACGACGACTACTGGAAGGACTTCCCCGGCGAGGTGAAGAGCCTCACGCCCCGACTGTTGCAGACCGACCTGCTGCTCACGCGCCCCTTCGGCGACTGGTCGGCCTACGCGCGTGCGCTGAAGTGGCAGGTGCTGCAGACGACCGATCCGACGACGCGCATCGATCCGCCGCCGTACGAGCGCGCGCCGCAGATCGGAGCGCGCTACGCGGCGCCGTGGCGCGGCGGCCTCGACGTCGCCTTCGAAGGAGAGTTCAACCGTTTCGCGAATCCGAGCGACCACTATCTGCTCGAGCGCCAGACCGGCCTGCGCGCGCACGCGCTCGGCAGCATTCGCCGGCCGTTCTTCTCGCCCGGCTGGACGGTCACGCCGAAGCTGTCGTTCAACGCCGCGTCGTATTCTTTCGACCTGCCGCTCGACGACGGCCGGCGCAGCGCCACGCGCGTGATCCCGACGGTGAGCGTCGACAGCGCCTGGACGCTCGAGCGCGAAACGACCTTCTTCGGCCGCGCAGTGCGCCAGACGCTCGAGCCGCGCCTCTTCTACGTCAACACGCCGTACCGGCGCCAGGAGAACCTGCCGAACTTCGATGCCGCCGCGAAGGACTTCAACTTCGATTCCTACTTCACCGAGAACGCATTCTCCGGCGTCGATCGCGTCTCCGACTCGAACCAGCTCACTGCCGGCATCACGTCGCGCATCCTCGATCCGGAGACCGGCACCGAGGCCCTGCGCGTCGGCCTGGCCCAGCGCTATCGCTTTCGCGAGCAGCGCATCACACCCGACAACGTCACGCTGACCCAGCGCTACTCCGATGTGCTCGTGTTCGGCT
>JAYTHL010000614.1:0-2361 GCA_043732605.1 Rhizobacter sp.
GCGGCCGAGGCCGAGGTGCAGGCGCAGAACGTCGCCGGTCTGCCGCCCGATCGTTGTGGCCGGATTGAGGGCCGTCTGCGGATCCTGCGGGATCAGCGCCACGTCGCTGCCGAGGTGCTTGCGCCGAACGGGCTCGGGCAGGGCCAGCCAGTCGTGCCCAAGAAGCGTCACCGTCCCGTCGAAGACGCGCACCGGCGGCGGCAGGATGCCCAGGACGCTGCGCCCGACCATGCTTTTGCCCGCGCCCGACTCGCCGACAAGCGCATGGACCTCGCCCCTGTCGATGGCGAGGTCGATGCCGCGCAGCAGCAGCCGCGGCCCAGCCTGGCGCGAGGCAGGCAAGCCGACATGCAGCCGCTCGATCGTGAGAACGCGCTCGCCCACGGCGTCAGCGCCTCTGCACCGGGTCGAGCGACTCGCGCAGGCCGTCGCCGAGCGCGTTGAAGCCGAGCACAGTGACGACGATGGCGGCGATCGGCAGGCCGAGCAGCCACGGCGTCTGATGCACGTAGAGGCGCCCCTCCTGGATCAGGCCGCCCCAGGTCGGCACGTCGCTCGACAGCGACAGGCCGACGAACGAGAGGATCGCCTCGACGACGACAGCGATGCCCATCTCGAGCGTGAAGAGAGTGAGCAGCAGCGGCAGCACGTTGGGCAGCACCTCGTGCAGCAGCGTGCGCGTCGGCCCGAGGCCGATGACGCGCGCCGAGACCACGTAGTCGAGCCGCGCCTGTGCCTGCGCCTCAACGCGGACGATGCGACAGAAGCGCGTCCAGTCGATGATCGCAATGGCGAGCACGACGGCCGTGAGACCGGTGCCGATCACGGCGACGAGCACGATCGCGAGCAGCACGGCCGGAAACGACATCCAGACGTCGACGGCGCGCGAGACGAGCGCGTCGATCACGCCGCCGCGAAAGCCTGCGACGAGGCCGAGCAGCGTGCCGACGAGGCCGGCCAGCGACGCGCCTGCAAGTGCGACGACCAGTGCCGGGCGCGCGCCCCAGATCAGGCGCGACAGGATGTCGCGGCCGAGCGTGTCGGTGCCGAAGAGGTGCGCGCGGTCGCCTTCGGCCGCCCAAGCCGGCGGCATCGTTGCGGCGAGCAGATCCTGTTCGAGCGGGTCGTGCGGCGCGAGCCAGGTGGCGCCGAGGGCGACGACGACGAGCGTGGCGAAGACGGCAATGCCCAACCAGGCGCGCGCCGTCAGGTGCACTCGGCGCACCGCATCGGCCGAGGTCATGCGCCGCGCAGCCTCGGGTTGAGCGCGCCGTTGAGCATGTCGACGCCGAGGTTGACGGCCATGAAGATCAACGCGAACGTGAGGACGATGCCCTGGATCAGCGGCAGGTCGCGGCTCGTCACCGCGTCAATCGCCATGTTGCCGAGCCCGGGCAGGCCGAACAGCTTCTCGATCAGCACCGTCCCGCCGATGAGGAAGGTGAATTGCACGCCGGCCAGCGTCAGCGCGGGCGAGAGCGCGTTGCGCAAGGCCTCGTGCAGCAGCACCCGCCACGGGCCGAAGCCCTTGACGCGCGCGACCAGCACGTAGTCCTGCGCCAGCACTTCGGCCAGACTCGCCTTCAGCACGCGAGCGACCATTGCCGCGAGCGGCAGCGCCAGTGCCGTGGCCGGCAGCAGCAGGTGCCAGAGCACCGATCCGGCGACGTCGAGGCGGCCGGTCAACAGGCTCTCGACGAGGACGAAGCCGCTGCGCGAATCGAAGCGAAGGTCCGAGTCCATCAGCCCGAACACCGGCAGCACGGGCAGCAGCACGCCGAAGACGAGGATGCCCAACAAGCCCCAGAGAAAGTCGGGGATCGCAGTGACGACGCCGGTCGCGGCATCGACGCCGCGCTCGATCGCGCGATCGCGCCAGCGCGTCGCGACGAGCGCCGCGCCGACGCTGAGGACGAGCGCCATCAGCGTCGCCAGCGACGAGAGCTCGAGTGTGAGTGGCAGCCGCGCCGCGACCAGCTCGGCAACCGGCTGCTTCCTCGAGATCGAGACGCCGAAGTTGCCGCCGGTCAGGTCGCGCAGGTAGTACCCGAACTGCGTCACGATACCGTGGTCGAGGCCGTAGAGCGCGCGCAGCGCGGCGATATCCTGGGCAGTCGCGCCCGGGCCGACCATCATCGACACCGGGTCGCCCGGGACGACGCGGATCAGCACGAAGACGACGAGGGCAACGCCGAACAGCGTCGGCACGACGAGCAGCAGGCGCCGGACGAGGACGAGCGGGCTCATCGGCGAGGAACGGAGCGACGCGAAGCGCGCCCCGGCGGACGCGGCTCCGGGGCGGAGCGCGTCAGCGGCCGGGCGCCCAGAGCTTCGTCTTCGCCGTTTTCTCGTACGCCATGC
>JAYTHL010000615.1:0-8044 GCA_043732605.1 Rhizobacter sp.
AGGCGAGTCCTGGAGCAGAGAATTCACGGGTCGGGGGGCTCGGTCGATGACGTCCGCAGGAATCGAACGATCGTGCTATTTTGCCGGAAGCGTGCGCCGGCGCCAGTGCCGAAGGGGATTGATTCGTGTCGTTTTCCAGGGTTTGCAGTCGAGAAACACGCTCATGAAGGTCGCCGTGGTCGGACTCGGCGCCGTCGGCGGGCTGATCGCGGCGCGCCTGGCGCGCGCCGGGCACGCGGTGTCAGCCGTCGCACGCGGTGCCACGCTCGAGCGTGTGCGCGCGCACGGCATTCGCGTCGACAGCGCGAGCGGATCGTTCTCCGCCCGCATCGACGCGAGCGACGACGCGCGCACGCTGGGGTCCCAGGACCTTGTCGTCGTCGCGCTCAAGGCGCCGTCGCTCGGCGACGCAGTCGATTCCATCGCTGCGCTGATGGCGCCGACGACGACCCTCCTGCCCGCGATGAACGGCGTGCCGTGGTGGTTCCTGCCGGCCGCCCTGCCCGAGGAGCCGCCGCTCGCAAGCGTCGATCCGGGCGGCTCCCTGCTCGCCCGGCTGCCGCTGGCGCGCGTGCTCGGCTGCGTCGTCCACCTCGCCTGCTCGACCCCGGAGCCCGGCGTCGTGCGCCACGCATTCGGCGAGCGGCTGATCGTCGGCGAGCCTCTCGGCGGCTCCTCCAATCGCGTCACGGCGGTCTGCGACGTGCTCGCCAGCGCCGGCTTCAAGGCCGAGGCGAGCGCCGATGTGCGGCGCGAGGTCTGGTACAAGTTGTGGGGCAACATGACCATGAACCCGGTCTCGGCGCTGACCGGATCGACCGCCGACGTCATCCTCGCCGACCCGCTGCTCTTCGACTACATGCTGCGCTGCATGGCCGAGGCGGCGACGATCGGCGGCCGCATCGGCTGCGCGATCGAGCAGTCGGGCGAGGAGCGGATGGGGCTGGCGCGCGAGCTCGGCGCATTCCGCACGTCGATGCTGCAAGACACCGAGGCCGGCCGCGCGATCGAGCTCGACGCACTGGTGAGCTCGGTGCATGAGATCGGCCAGCGCCTGGGGCTGGCGACGCCGAACATCGGCGCCCTGCTCGGCCTGACGCGGCTCATGGGACGCCAGCGCGGCCTCTATCCGCGCTGAAGAGAATCGCGACGCGCGCGCGTCGGCGTCGACGTACCGCTCGTCGCCGCGTCGCGCTCGCGCGTCACTGCCCGCGACCGGTGTCTTGAGCGGCCCGGCGTCATGCATTACGCTCAGGGCTCCATGGAAGTCCTGCAGCTCGACATGTCCGGCCGGCCCCAAGCGTGGATCTCGGCCAAGGAAGCGGCCATCATCTACGCCAGCGACGGCGTGGCCTGGACCCTCGGCGACACCTTCCACGTCCTGCGCGGCGGCATGCAGCGGCGCACCGGCCTGCAATCGAAGATCGAGGTCCATCCGATCATCGCCGTGCGCGGTGCGGTGCCGAGCCGGGCCTGGCGGCGCTCGCCGGCGCTCAGCAACCCGAAGCTCTTCGCGCGCGATCGCCAGGTCTGCGCCTATTGCGCCGGCCGCTTCCCGCTCGACGACCTGACGCGCGAGCACATCGTGCCGACCTCGCGCGGCGGCGCCGACAGCTGGACGAACTGCATCACCGCCTGCCGGGCCTGCAACGGCCATAAAGGCAACCGCCTGCCGGAGGAAGCACGCATGTCGTTGCACTTCCTGCCCTATGTGCCGAGCCTGCACGAAGACATGATCCTGCGCGGCCGGCGCATCCTCGCCGACCAGATGGAGTTCCTGCTCGCCAGCGTGCCGCGCAGCAGCCGCCTGCACGGCTAGCGCCGGCGCGCGACGGCCCGTGACGGGCTGCTCGCTCCTTCACAGTTCTTTGCGTGGGCTTTCCCGAGCCGCAAGGCAACGAGGAAACGCTTGTGGTCCACTCGAAATCGCCTCGTCGCGTTGTCGGTGAGCCTCTGTTGGAGACCACCATGAAACACCTCTTGAGCGCCCTCGCGATCGCCGCGCTGGCCGCTTGCACCACCTCGAATCCCGACGTCGTCCGCCGCTACGACGCGCAACGCATGTCGCAGGTCTACGACGCGACCGTGCTCTCGGTCCGCCCGGTCACCGTCGAAGGCAACCAGAGCGGCCTCGGCGCTGGCGCGGGCGCAGTCGTGGGCGGCGTCGCGGGCGCCGGGATCGGCGGCCACCGCGATTCGATCGTCGGCGGCGTCCTCGGCGCCGTCGTCGGCGGCGTGATCGGCAATGCGGTCGAGCGCGGCGCGACGCGCGAGAACGCGGTCGAGATCCTGGTCCAGCTGAGGAACGGCGAGCGCCGCTCGGTGATCCAGGCGGTCGGCACCGAAACGTACGGCGTCGGCGAGCCGGTCGTGCTCGTGACGACAGCCGGGCGTACGCGGGTGTCGCGCGCGCCCTCGGGCTATGCGCCTGCTCCGGGCCCCTCGCCCGCGACGTATCCCGCGCCCGCCGGCTACCCGAACGCGCCGGTGCAGCAGGTGTACCCGCCGTCGGGGCCGGTGCCGCCGAGCAGCTGACCCGCGGCGAATCCGCGGCGACGGCTCAATCGCGACGCTGCAGGGCCACGCCGAGCGTGTCGACCAGCGTCCGGCGCAGCTTCGTCCACGCCGGCCCGCCGGCCTCGACGAAGCGCTGGTTCACCTCGAGTTCGACGCCGACGTAGCGATCGGGCGCGTGCGCGCGTCGCAGCTTCATCGTCACGCCGTCGCTCTTGCCGAGATAGGGATAGTTGCGGCGCAGCCGCAAGGTCGGGTCCGCAGCGCGCAGCGCGTCGATCCACGCCGTCGCGAACGCCACTTCGCCCGGCCGCGACGGGTCGTAGAGCATGCCGATGTCGGCCGTGCGCACGTGGCCGTGCAGCTCCGGCGTGAAGCTGTGCGAGGCGACGTGCATCACCCGGACGCCCTCTCCCACCGCGGCCGCGACGGCCTCGTCGACGGTCGTGCGGTGCGGGTGGTAATAGGCGTCGAGGATCTCGCGCCGCTCCTTCAGGGTCAGATGACGCGTCGCCTCCGAGTGCAGCTCCGGGTTGCCGATCGAGCGGTTGAGGTCGACGAGCAGGCGCGTCGCCTCGTCGAAGTAGAGCGGCGCCGAGAAGCGCCTGGCCAACTCGCGCGCGAGCAGCAGAGCGCCCGGATCCCAGCCGCGATGCGTCGGCAGCAGGTGCCGCACCATCCCGACGAAGAGCGGCCGGTAGCGCGCCGGCACGCGGTTGCCGGCGTGCTCGCAGGTGAGGATCAGGCGATCGGGCCGCGCAGGTCGCGTGTTTGTCTTCTCGCTTGTCTTCGTCTCGCTCTTGCGGCTTGCCATCTCCCGATGTTAGCGAGGCGAGCGCGCGACGGCGATGGTCGCCGCGCGCTCCGGGGTCAGAAGAACTTGTACTTCACCCCGATCGAATAGAACCGGCCGATGGCGCCGGCGTAGTCGAGCGGATTGAACGACTGCTGGCCGTACGTCGTCGGATCGAACGGCGCGTTCCGGTCGAAGATGTTGCGGATCGAGCCGTAGACCTCGAGGTTCTTCATCGGCAGCCAGCGGCCGACGAGATCGACGGTCGTGAACGACGCGATCTTGCAGCCCACCGGCGCATCGGAGCCGTCGGCGAAGGTCGTCGCGCAGCCCGCCGGGTCGTCCTTGAAGTTCTTGTTGTCGAGGCTCGCGCGGTAGTTGACGTTGGCGCCGATCCGGAACGGACCGGTGTCGATCGCCGCGCCGAAGTTGACGCGGTCGGCCGGCGTGCCGATGCAGTTCGTGACATCGCAGTTGCCGTGCGTGCCAGCGAAGTCACGCGAGCTGCCGTCGGTCTCGGTGCGCTTGAACGTGAACAGGTGCGTCCACTGCGTCGTCAACGTGAGCTTGCCGAACGTGGGTCCGAGATCGAAGCCCTGCTTCGCGTCGACGTCGAAGCCGCGAACGTTGGTCTTCGACGAGTTGACGTACTGGCCGAGCACCGCGGTGATCGCCCCCGGGTCGCCGGCAATCGCGGTGGCCGTCGACGGATCGCGCGAGATGTGGCCGGCGGCAATCGCGGCGTCGGTCTGCTCCTGGTTGATCTCGCCCTTCCTCGTGATGTTGAAGTAGTCGACGGCGACGCTGGTCTTCGACGTCGGCTCGAACACCAGGCCGAGCGTGTAGTTGTTCGATTTCTCCGGCTTCAGGTTCGGGTTCGGCGACGTGATGATGGCAACCGCGCCCAGCGCGCACGCCGCCTGGATGCCGAGGTTGCAGCGCACGGGATCGACTGCCGACGAGAACGCAGCCAGGCCGCCGCGGCCGTTCTCCGCCGAGCTCGGCGCGCGAAAACCGCGCGCATACGTGCCGCGCACCGCGAGCTCGCGGAACGGCGTGTACTTGAGGCCGATCTTCGGCGTCGTCGAGCTGCCCGCGTCTGAGTAGTGGTCAAAGCGCACGGCCGCCGAGGCCTCGAGCTGTTTCAGCACCGGTGCCAGCACTTCGACGTAGCCGGCGGTCACGGTGCGGGCACCGTCGTAGGCCGAGTAGCCGAGACCGATGACGTTGCCGCGCTCCGTGCCGGTCGCCGGCGTGAGGCTGATGCTCTCGTGCCGCAGCTCGGCACCGACGGCGACGCCGATCGGGCCGCCGGCGAGCTGGCCGATTTCGCGCGAGGCCTTGACGTCGATCTGCGTGATCTTCGCGAGCGAGTCGTCGGTGACTTGCGGCGAGAGCGCCGCGTACATCGCCGCCGAATTGAGCTTCGCGTTCTCGGCGATGCGCCACACGGTGCCGGGCGGCAACGCGGCGTAGGCGGCGCTGCCGGCCGTCGCGGCAGCGACTTTGGCAGCGGTCGGATTCAGTAGCGCGAAGGCAACGTCGCGCTGCAGGAAGCCGTTGCGCGAGTCGTGCCCCTTGGTCTCGGAGTAGAGGAAGGCGGTGTCGTAGTCCCAAGACCATCCCGTGCCCTTGATGCCGGCGAGCACGCGGTAGAAGTCGGAGTCTCCGTTCTTGGTGCGCGGGCCGACGTCGAAGGCCTGGTAGCGCACGCGCGCCGCGGTGCCGAAGTACGGGTTGTCGGGATGCGCGGCGCCGAGCGACACGGAGGCGTTGCTGATCGGGCCGCCGGGATAGCCGACCGAGCCGCTGATGCCCGACGGCGTCGTCAACGCCTCGTTCTTGTTGTTGTACCAATTGAACTCGGCGTAGCCCTGGATCGCGGGCGTGATCGTCACCGTGCCGCGCGCGAAGAAGTTGATGTACTTCTGCGACGGCTGGATCTGGCCGAAATCCCGCACAGCGTCGGTGAGGCAGCCGCCGCCCGGATCACCCTGCGCGTGACTCGTGAAGTTCGAGCACGCCGCACCGGGGAACGTGCGCGTGAACCCGAGGCCCGCGAGATTGCCGCGGTTGTAGTAGTCGAGCGTCGTCGGATTGCGGACGTTGCCGTTGATCGCGCTGCCGGCCGCGTTGTTGGTCGTGATGGCGCCGCTACCGCCGGCCGAGACGCCGCCCACCGCCTCGTTCGCGCTGAAGCCCTTGTCGCGCAGGTCCTGGCGGCCGATGTAATCGCGGTCGGTGATGTCGCGGTTGAAGATCGAGCCCTGCTTGCCGACCTCGAGGTTGGCAAGGACGTTGAAGCCCTGCGTCTGCAGGTCGCCGAAGCCGCCGGTGAGCGAGACGCGCTTTTCCTGGCCGTTGCCGTACTGCGTCGTTCCATAGCTCGCGTTGGCAGCGAAGCCGCTGTAGTCCTTGCGCAGGATGACGTTGACGACGCCGGCGATCGCGTCGGAGCCGTAGATGGCCGAGCCGCCGTCCTTCAGGATCTCGACCCGCTCGACCGCCTCGAGCGGGATGAGGTTGAGGTCGGAGAACACCTTCTGGCCGTCGTCGGCCAGGCCGAATGGCGCGATCCGGCGACCGTTGAGCAGGACGAGCGTCGACGCGGAGCCGAGTCCACGCAGCGAGATGCCCGACGCGCCCGATGCGAAGCCGGCGCCGAAGTTCTTCGGCACCGAGCCCGCGTTGTCGACCGAGAGCGTCTGCAGCAGCTCGGCGACGCTGCCGCGTCCCGACTTGTCGATGTCCTCGCGGGTCAATGTCTGGATCGGCGACGCCGTCTCGGAAGCGATCCGGCGGATGTTCGAACCGGTGATCTCGACGCGCTCGAGTGTCTGCGCGGTGGTCTGCGCGAGCGCCGTCTGGCCGGCACTCAGCAGCACGCCGCCGCAGGCCATGGTGATGGCGGCGGCGAGCCTGGTCTTGGTCATCGTGAATCCTTCGCTGAAGAGATGATCTGTGAACTCGGCGCGTGGCGAAGACGTCTTCGTGATGCGAGACGCTCGCGACGAACCGGCGAAGGTTCATTCTCTGGAGCGGTCGTGCGCCGAGCGTTGCGGTTCCTGCGAATCTCGACGAGCGCATCGGCCGCGCAACGCTCCCGCGTCGCGACGACAAGTTCGAAACAGTTGACGCGTCCTCGCACGGCGCGCGTGACGCGCGACGACGTCGAGCGCTCTACGACATCGACATGCCGACAGGAGCAACGAGCGCGGGGCCCGCACGCGGGGCGACGCGGATCGGTGCATCCGCACGCACCGCATCGCGAGGCGAGCCGCCCCACTGCCTGCTCCACGCGCGCCGCAGATGCAGCCCCGAGCGAAAGCCCGCGACTTCCGAGGCACGCGTGACGCTCGCGCCGTGCTCGAGCGCCTGGCGTGCGCGCTCGAGCCGGATCGTCTGCAGATAGTGCAGCGGCGAGACGCCGGCGTGGTCCGTGAACAGGCGCAGCAGATGACGCTCGGTGACGTGGCCGAGCGCCGCGAGGGTGGCCATGTTCCAGTCGCGTTCCGGCTCGGCGCTGATCGCGTCCTGGACCCGATGCACGGCGCTATGCGTGTGGCGGCGGTGGACGAGGAAGGGCGAGAGCTCGGGGTCGCGCTGCGAGCGCCGCAAGTACACGACCATGTCTTCGGCGACGGCCGCCGCGAGCGATTCGCCGCAGTCCTCGGCGATCAGGTGCAGCGCGAGATCGATGCCCGCCGTGACGCCCGCGCTCGAGGCGACCGGCCCGTCGACCACGAACACGCGGTTGCCGACCACCTGCGCCTGCGGCGCCAACGCACGCAGCGCGTCGAGCAATTCGTGGTGCGTCGTGCAGCGACGTCTGGCGAGCAGGCCGGCGCGTGCGGCGAGCAGCGTGCCGGAGCAGATCGTGACCAGGCGATGCGGCGTGTCCGTTGCGCGCAGCGGTTCGTCGAGCGTTCGGCTCAGCCACTGCGCGGTCGCGGCGATTGCCGGCGTGACCTGGCTCGCGTGGGCGCTCGGCTGTCCGACCAGGACCACCCAGGTCGGCGATGCCAGCTGCGATGGCAACGGCTCCAGGTCCGCGAGGGCGAGACCGACCGACGTCGACGGCGTCGCCTCGGGTCCGCTGAAGCGCAGCCGAAACCGCGGCGGCAAGCCGCGCACACGACGCTGCAGGTTGGCGAGGCGAAATGCCTCCGCAGGCCCGGCGATGTCGAGCAGCATCGAATGCGGCGCGATCACGAACAGCAGATCGATCAGGGCCACGTCGTTGCGATCAATTTCGGACATGGACGAAGCATGCGCCCGTTTCATCCCGCTCGGGGCGCTGGCGATGAACGATGTCCGGAATCGCTTCAAACGTGTCGCTCCGCAGGCGCGACAGTCGAGACCGAAGCCCATAAGGTGGCGGCTCGTCGTCGTGCCGGTCGCAGCCGCTCGGTTCGCGACTCTCTTGCGTTCACGAGCGAGACCGAACCCATGTTCAGTTCACCAACGATGTCCTTCCCGTCGCGCGCCTGGGCCGCGGCGACGTTGACCGCGGCGCTCGCGTGCGGGCTCGCGTCCGCTGCCCACGCGCAGAGCAACGACGATCGCGCGCCCCCGCACGAAGCCGGTGTCGATGCCAGCATCCGCCCGGGCGACGACTTCTTCGCGTACGCCAACGGCGACTGGCTCAAGGCCACCGAGATCCCGGCGGGCCAGCTGCGCTGGACGGCGCGCAGCGAGATCAACCAGCGCACCCGCCAACGCGTCGCGGCGCTGCTG
>JAYTHL010000616.1:0-2354 GCA_043732605.1 Rhizobacter sp.
CGGATCGTCAACACCGGCTCGCTCGCCGCCAAGACCGGCGGCCTGACTGCGGGCACGGCGTACTCGGTCTCGAAGGGCGCGCTCTCGGCGCTCACCTTCTCGCTCGCGCGCGAGCTCGCGGCGCACGGCGTCACCGCCAACGCGATCGCGCCGGCCTACGTGCGCACGCCGATGGTCACCGAGCAGCTGAACGACGCGCAGCGCGCCGCCCTGCTCGCGCAGATCCCGGTCGGCCGCTTCTGCGAGCCCGAGGAGTTCGCGCACGCGGTGCGCTTCCTGGCCTCGCCGCTCTCGGGCTTCATCACCGGCGAGATCCTCGATCTCAACGGCGGCCTGCTGATGGATTGACGATGAGCGACGCCACTCCCGCCGCCATCGACTACGCGCGCCTGCTCGCCGGACAGGCGAGCCTCGCCGGCCGTGCCGCGTTCGTGCCGGGCGGCTACGGCGGCATCGGCGAGGCGATCGCCTGGGGCCTCGCGCTGGCGGGCGCGCGCGTCGCGGTCGCGGGCCGCGATGCGGCCAAGGCCGACGCGCTCGCCACACGCTTGCGCGCCGCCGGACACGACGCTCTCGGCGTCGCGATGGACGCGCGCTCGCTGCCGTCGATCCGCAGCGCCGTCGATGCCGTCGCCGAGCGCTTCGGCGGCCTCGACGTGCTCGTCAACTGCGTCGGCATCCAGCGCGAGGAGCGCATCGCCGACGTCACCGAGGACGCGTTCGACGAGGTCGTGCAGGTCAACCTCAAAGCCGCGATGTTCCTCGGCCAGGCGGTGGCGCGCCATCAGGTCGCGGGCGCGGCCGCGGGTCGTGCCGGCGGCCGGCAGGTGCACGTGCTGTCGGTGCGCGCCCAGCTCGGCATGCGCGACCGCGGCTACTCGGCGTACTGCGCGAGCAAGGGCGCGCTCGTGATGCTGATCAGGCAGCACGCGGTCGAGCTCTCGGCGCACGGCATCACCGTCAACGGCGTCGCGCCGACGGTCGTGCGCGGCGAGATGGGCCGGCACTGGCTCGCCGACCCGGTGACGCGCGAGCACATCCTCGCCCGCATCCCGCTCGGCCGCGTCGCCGAGCCGGAAGACGTCGTCGGCGCCACGCTCTTCTTCTGCAGCCCCGCCGCGTCGTTCGTGACCGGCCAGGTGCTCTACGTCGATGGCGGCCTGACCGCCGCCCAGTGAAAGCCTCCGCACGAGAGGCCGGTTGCAACCCAAGGAGACAGACATGAACCCACGTCAACTCGCGCGGCACTGCGCCGTCCTTCTGGCCGCGGCCGCGGCCGCGATCTGCGTCTCGGCCGCGGCCCAGACCAAGGTCGTCTGGAAAGCCTCCGACGTCCATCCGCTCGGCTATCCGACGGTCGAGGCCATCGTCCGCATGGGCAAGAGCCTCGAGGCGCAGACCAACGGCAGGATCTCGATCCAGATGTATCCGTCGATGCAGCTCGGCGGCGAGAAGGAGATGATCGAGCAGGCACAGGTCGGCGCGCTGCAGATCGCGCGCATCTCGGTCGGCGCGATGGGTCCGGTGGTCGACGACCTGAACGTCTTCAACCTGCCCTTCATCTTTCGCGACGAAGACCACATGCGAAAGGTCATCGACGGGCCGATCGGTGCCGAGCTGCTCGACAAGATCAACTCGAACCCGGCGTCGCGCATCGTCGCCCTCGGCTGGATGGATGCCGGCGTGCGCAACGTCTACGGCAAGAAGCCGGCGGCGACGCCCGCGGATCTCAAGGGCCAGAAGATCCGGATGATGGGCAACCCGATCTTCGTCGAGACCATGAACGCGATGGGCGGCAGCGGCGTGGCGATGGGCTTCAACGAGCTCTACAGCGCGCTCGAGACTGGTGTCGTCGACGGCGCGGAGAACAACCCGCCGACCTTGCTGGCGCAGAACCACTACCTCGTGAGCAAGGTCTACAGCCTGACCGGCCACCTGATCATCCCCGAGATCTTCATCTTCTCGAAGCGCACCTGGGACGGCCTGTCGGCCGAGGACCAGGCGCTGCTCAAGAAGCTCTCGCGCGAGACCCAGTTCATCGAGCGAAAGCTCTGGGACGAGAAGACCGCGACGGCAGTCGTCGACCTCAAGGCCAAGGGCGTGACCTTCGTCGTTGCCGACAAGGCGGCCTTCTACAAGGCGACCCAGCCGGTACGCGACAAGTACGGCGTGAAGTACGCGGCCCTGCTCAAGCGCATCGACGAGACGAAGTAGCCGCGCCATGAAGGCCGCCTATGCGCTCGCGATGGAGCGGCTCTACCTGGCGTGCATCGTCGTCTCGGCGAGCGCGCTGGTCGCGATCACGCTGGTCATTCCGTACGGCGTGTTCATGCGCTACGTGCTCGACTCGGCGT
>JAYTHL010000617.1:0-2353 GCA_043732605.1 Rhizobacter sp.
GCATCGGGCGCGGCCAGCGGCCAGGTGCGCGTCAAGCGCTTTCAGAGCGATGCCGAGATCCTCGCCTGGTACGCGAAGCTGCAGAAGTACCACGAGACCTCGATGACGGCGAAGGAGCTCGGCCTCCCCGAGCGCGAGTGGTACGCGTTCGAGGACGAGACCCGTGCCAACGGCAAGGTCGTGAAGCGCCGCGTCGAGCGCAGCGTCGGCACGCGCGAGGTCTCGCTGCTGGCGAAGGAGCCCGGCGCGCGCCGGCTCGACCTGCCGCAGATCGAGGGCGGCGATCCGCGCCCGTTCGAGGTCGTCGGCATCCCGCTCGCGCAGCCGGGCTACCACGTCGTCGAGATCGAGTCGCTGCGGCTCGGCCAATCGTTGCTCGACAAGCGCGCGCCGATGTTCGTGCGCACCGGCGTGCTCGTCACCAACCTCGGCGTCCACTTCAAGCTCGGCCGCGAGAACAGCGTCGTCTGGGTGACGACGCTCGACCGCGGCAAGCCGGTCGAGGGCGCCGACGTCGTCGTCAACGACTGCAACGGGAAGCCGCTGTGGAGCGGCCGCACCGATGCGAAGGGCCTGGCCGTCGTCGCCAAGGCGCTCGACGCGAGCTTCGAGCATTGCGTCGCCGATCACGGCTATTTCGTCAGTGCGCGCAAGGCCGACGACAAGGGCAGCGCGACCGACGTCGCCTTCGTCTTCAGCGGCTGGCAGAAAGGCATCGAGTCGTGGCGCTTCAACGTCTCGACGGGCCGCGGCGCCCTGCCCGACGTGCGCGTCTCGACGGTGTTCGACCGCACCCTCTTGCGCGCTGGCGAGACGGTGTCGATGAAGCACTTCGCGCGCGTCGAGACGTCGGCGGGCCTCGCCACGCTCGCGCCGGCGATGCTGCCGACACGCGTCAAGATCGTCCATCAAGGCACCGGCCAGGAGTACGCGTTCCCGCTCACCTGGACAGGCGCCGGCCGCAGCGCCGTGACGACCTGGAACATCCCGCCCGCCGCCAAGCTCGGCATCTACCAGGTCGTGCTCGAGCGCGACCCGGTTCCCGGCGTCGCGCAAGGCGACGGCGAGGATGGCTCGCGCGCGAACACCTGGTCGAGCGGCGATTTCCGCGTCGAGGAGTTCCGCCTGCCGCTCGTCGATGCGCGCGTCGCCGGTCCGAAGATGCCGGCGATCGCCGCAACGAGTGTCGGCCTCGAAGTGCAGATGAACTACTTCTCCGGCGGCGCCATGGCCAACGCGCCTCTGCGCGCGTCGGCATTGCTGAAGTCGCGCTCGCCGTCCTTCGCCGGCTACGACGAGTTCGCCTTCGAAGCCGCGCGCGATCCGAAGAAGTCCGAAGCCGAGCCCGACAGCGACGAGAACGAGAGCGACGGCGGCGCGCGCGACGGCAAGCTGATCGCCGACAAGCTCGCGCTCACGACCGATCGCAACGGCGCGGCGCGCTTCGAGCTGAAGGACCTGCCGAAGAGCACGCGGCCGGGCCGGATCGACGCCGAGGTGACGTTCAACGATCCGAACGGCGAGACCCAGACCGTGGCGACGACGATCGACCTCTGGCCGAGCGCGGTCGTGCTCGGCGTCAAGGCGGGCTCGTGGGCGAGCAACCGCGGCAAGGCGAAGTTCACGGTCGTCGCGCTCGACACGAGCGGCAAGCCGGTCAAGGGCCAGGCCGTCGCCGTGCGCGGCCGCGTCAGCCAGGTGATCACGACCAGGAAGCGCCTCGTCGGCGGCTTCTACGCCTACGACAACCGCACCGAGGTGAAGGACCTCGGCGCGCTCTGCTCCGGCACGACCGACGACAAGGGCCTCGTCGCGTGCGAGGCCTCGCTCGACAGCGCCGGCCAGGTCGAGCTGATCGCCGAGGCGAAGGACGCCCAAGGTCATCCCGCGCAGGCCGCGGCGAGCGTGTGGATCACGCAGCAGGGCGAGCTCTGGTTCTCGCAGGACAACGACGACCGCATCGACATCCTGCCGGAGAAGAAGCGCTACGAGCCGGGCGAGACGGCGCGCCTGCAGGTGCGGATGCCGTTTCGCGAGGCGACGGTGCTGGTCGCGGTCGAGCGCGAGGGCGTGATCGCGACGCAGGTCGTGACGCTGCGCGGCGACGATCCGACCGTCGAGCTGAAGATCGAGCCGACGTGGGGGCCGAACGTCTACGTGAGCGTGCTCGCGCTGCGCGGGCGGATCCGCGAGACGCCGTGGTACTCGTTCTTCACCTGGGGCTGGAAGGAGCCGCTGTCGTGGTGGCGGAGCTTCCGCTTCGAGGGCAAGGACTACCAGGCGCCGACGGCGATGATCGATCTCGCCAAGCCCGCGTTCAAGCTGGGCGTCGCGGCGATCAAGGTCGGCCTCG
>JAYTHL010000618.1:0-2353 GCA_043732605.1 Rhizobacter sp.
TCAGGCGGAAGATCAGTTCGCCCTCGCGCCCGGCGTCGCAGGCGTTGACAATATTGGTGACGTCCTTGCGCTTGGCCTGCTTGATGACGGCGTTCAGGCGGGTCTTGGTCTTGTCCACCGGTTTCAGGTCGAAATGCGGCGGAATCACCGGCAGGTTGGCGAAGCTCCACTTGCCGCGCTTCACGTCGTACTCGTCGGGCGCCTTGATCTCGACCAGGTGGCCGACCGCCGAGGTGACCACGTAGCGCTCGCTCTCGAAATACTCGTCGTGCTTGTCGAACTTCCCGGCATCGGGCGTGAGCGCGCGGACGATGTCCTGCGCCACGGAAGGCTTCTCGGCAATGATCAGTGCTTTGGTCATCAGTCTCGTCGTCGTTGTTCTCTCGGGCGCCGCAGCGCATCCCTACAATCCGGGCTTCTCGCGCGCACATGCACGCGCGCGCACCCATGAATTCAATGTACTCAAAGAACACCAGCGTGCAGAAAAGCCCTCCCGAGAGCCAGCCCTCCCCGTCTTCATCTCCTTCCCCGCGCGGTCGCCGCATCCAGGTCCGTGCCTCCGGCATCCACGGCAAGGGCGTGTTCGCGCTCCGGCCGCTGAAGGCCGGCGAGACGGTGATCGAGTACACCGGCGCGATGCTGACGTGGAAGGCGGCGCAGAAGCGCCATCCGCACAACCCGGCGGAGCCGAACCACACGTTCTTCTTCCACATCGACGACAAGCACGTGATCGACGGCAACGACGGCGGCAACGCGGCGAAGTGGATCAACCACGCCTGCGGCCCGAACTGCGAGGCCGACGAGGTCGACGGCCGCGTCTTCGTCAAGGCGCTGCGCGACATCGAGCCGGGCGAGGAGCTCAACTACGACTACGGCCTGATCCTCGACGGACGGCACACCGCCAAGGTCAAGAAGGAATTCGAGTGCCGCTGCGGCACGCCCGAGTGCCGGGGCACGATGCTCGCGCCGAAGAGGTGATCGCTTGCTCGACCCGGTGATCGAACACGTCGTCGAGACCGGGTCGACGAACAGCGACCTGCTGGCGCGCGTCCACGCCGCAGCGGGCGCCGGTGCCGCGACCTTCGCGCCGTGCTTTCTCGTCGCCGAGCGCCAGACTGCCGGGCGCGGGCGCCACGGCAGGTCGTGGCAGGCGACGCCAGGTGCGTCGCTCACCTTCTCGCTCGCCTGGCCGCTGACGCGCTCCGACCTGTCGGGCCTGTCGCTCGCCGTCGGCGTCGCGCTAGCCGACGTGCTCGCGCCCACCGGTGCGCCGAAACGCATCGGCCTCAAGTGGCCGAACGACCTCTGGCTCGTCGACGACTGGAGCGACGCGGCGCGGCGGCGCGGCAGAAAACTCGCCGGCGTGCTGATCGAGACCGCGCCGTTCCGCGGTGGCCGCGTTGCCGTCGTCGGCGTGGGCGTCAACGTGCGCGTGCAAAGCGTCGTCGATGCGTCGAGCGGCGTCGCGAGCCTCGACGAGATCGTCGACGACGCGACTCTCGCGACGACGCTCGATCGCGTCGCGCCTGCGCTGGTCGCGGCGCTGCGCCAGTTCGACGCCGAGGGACTCGCGCCGTTCGCCGGGCACTTCGCGGCGCGCGACCTGCTCTGCGGGCTCGATGTCGTCGGCAGCGGTGCCGACGCGCGCATCGCAGGCACGGCGACGGGCATCGGGCCGCAAGGTGTGCTGCTGCTGCGCACGGCCGAGGGCACGCGCTCTGTCGAGAGCGGCGACTGGCGACTGCGCATGGCCGAGTCTGCAGGGTCGACGTGCTGAGAGCGCTGCTCGCGGCGCTCGTCGTCACCAACCTGGTCTTCTTCGCGTTCACGCGCGGGGCGTTCGACAGCCTCGGCGCGCGATCCCTTGGCGACCGCGAGCCCGAGCGGCTCGCGCATCAGGTGCGGCCGCAATCGATCCGGCTGCTGCCGGCGAACCCGTCGGCGAGCGCGGTCGCGGAGACAACGACATGCTTCGAGTCGCCCGTGTTCGGGGCAGCGGAAGCGGCGGCAGCGGAAGCGGTGCTCTTAGCCAACCTGCCCGTCGGCGCATGGACCGACGTGCGCAGCGAGCGCGTCACCGGCACGCGGACAGAGCCGACGCACCTCTACCGCGTTGCCGGCGCTGATGCGGCGCTCGCGACCAAGCTCCAGTCGCTGAAGCTCGACGCGTCGGGCCGCGGCTTCAGCGCCTGCGCGAAGGGTGATCGGCCGCGCTAACGCGGGCGCGGCGCAGCGGCTCTCGATACGCGGTCGCTGCCAGCGCGAGCACCGATGTCAGGAGCAGCAGCAGCCATCCGACGCCGAGCGCGCCACCACCGCCGCTGCTCGACGTCGCCGCGGGCGCCGAGGCCGG
>JAYTHL010000619.1:0-8008 GCA_043732605.1 Rhizobacter sp.
AAGTAGACCTGCCAGGAGTCGAGCCCGGTCAGCGTGCGCAGCTGTCCGGTCTCGCTGCCCTGGAACTGCTGCGTGCGCAGCCACGTCTGCTGCAGTCCCGAAGTCGTCGTCACCGCTGGGCCGGCCCAGCGCTGCCAGACGTTGCCGTGGCTGTCGGGCCGCAGCGACCAGACGACGACCTGCATGCCGTTGTCGGTGCGCCGCGTCAGCCGCACGCTCTGCCCATCGCAACTGAGGGCGGGCACGGCGGCCGTTTCCTGCAGCGATGCGAGGTCCTGCTCCCATTGCGCGATGACGGTCTCCAGGCGCAGCGTCTGCTCCAGGCGCACCTGGTTCGATTCGCGCGTGCGGACGATTCCGTCGACTCCCTGCCAGGCCATGAGCGACATGATGGCCATGACGACCATCGCCACCAAGACCTCGATCAGGGTGAATCCAGCCGCCCGGGTCGCTGTGGCGCCCATCAGATGCGCCCGAGGATGGTCGACAGGATCAGGATCTGCCGGCCGTTGTCGTCGAGCATCTGCGCGTCGACGCGGCGGAAGTTCGGGTTCGGCGTCGGCCGCACGACGAGCTTGCCGACGTAGGTGCGGCCGAGCTGGTCGCAGGTGAAGTCGCTGTCGCCGACGTCGGGATACTGATTGAAGAGCTTGAGCGCCGTCAGTCGGTTGTCGGCGCACCACTGGGCCGCCGTGACTTCGACGAGGCGTGCCGTGTTGTCGGTGAGCGAGCCGGCGGCCTTGATGCCGGCGCCGAGCGTGACCGCGACGATCGTCAGCGCGACCAGCACCTCGATCAGCGTGAAGCCGCGCGCGGCGCGGGCGATCACGGCTTGGCGGCGTCGCCGTCGGCGACGACGAAGGGGCCGATGCCGTCGGTGATCAGCATCAGGCGCTGGTCGGCCAGGCGCAGCACGACGCGCTGCTCGCCGACCAGGGGCTCCGGCCCGAGGATGAGGACGCGCGCGCCGATCACCTGCGCCGACGTGCTCGGATCGAGCCAGTGGGTGGGACGCGTCTGCGTCGAGGGCAGGCCGACGAAGCGGAAGGCGCTGCCGTCGGACTGGTCGGTCAGCGGCTCCCAGCGCGCCGCGATGCCCGACGCCCGCGCTTCGGCTCGCGCTGATTCGAGCAGCGACGCGAGCCGCACCGCCTCCTGCTCGAGCTTGGCCGCCGCCGGATCGCGCAAGGCGAGGCTCGCGACTGCGGTGACGATGGCGATGATGGCCACGACGACCATCAGCTCGATCAGCGTGAAGCCGCGCGAGTTCTCGCGTGGCTGGCAGTCGGGCTGCGCCCTACTGCCAGGAGCCGATGTCGGCATTCTTGCCTTCGCCGCCGGCGACGCCGTCAGCGCCGAAGCTGTAGACGTCGATCTCGCCCTTCAGCCCCGGGTTGGCGTACTGGTACGGGCCCTTCCACGGATCGCTCGGCAGCTTGTCGAGGTAGGGCCGCCAGTTCGGCGGGATCGTGCCGACGGTGGGCTTGGAGACGAGCGCCTGCAGGCCTTGCTCCTGGCTCGGATAGCGCAGGTTGTCGAGCTTGTAGAGCTTGAGCGCCTGCATCAGGTTGTTGACGTCGGTGCGGGCGGCGGTGACGCGCGCATCGTCGGCGCGGTCGAGCATGTTCGGAACGATGAGCGCGGCCAGCACGCCGATGATGACGAGCACGACCATCAGCTCGATCAGGGTGAAGCCGCGGCGGCGCAATCGCATTTTCATCAACTCGGTCTCGTGCAGTTCTACCGTTCGGATGCCGGGCAGTGCCGGGCGTTCCATGATAATCGCCGCATGTTGGCTCGCATCTCGGCATTCGTGATCTGGTCGCTCGTCGCCGCGACGGCGGTGTTCTGGCTGCTGCGCCTCACGACCAGCGCACCGCAGGCGCCGGCGTACGCGTCGGCGGTCGGCAAGTCGACGGTCGTGCGCGGTGACCTCAATCGCCTGTTCGGCGCCCCACCGACGCTGGTCGCGGCGGCCGAGGCCGTCGCCGATGCGCCTTCGCGCTACAAGCTCGTCGGCGTCATGGCGCCGCGCTCGAAGGACGCGCAGTCGGTCGCGGGCAGCGGTCTGGCGCTGATTGCCGTCGACGGCAAGCCGCCCAAGGCGTTCACCGTCGGTGCGCCGCTCGACAGCGGCTTGGTGCTGCAGTCGGTCGGTCTGCGGACCGCGTCGATCGGTCCGGCGCAGGGCGCGCGCAGCATGCTGCTCGAGCTTCCCGCCTTGGCGCCGCCGGCCACCGGCGTCCTGCCGTCGAGCGGCGGGGTGACGTCGCAGCCGTCCTACCCAGGAATGGTCATGCCGCCGCCCATCGCCGGGCTGCCGCAACAGGGATTGCCGGTGCCCTCCCAAGGCGGGGCGACGATGCGGGCGCCACCGGGGACGCCCATGCAGGTGACTCCCTCGACGATGCAGGCGCCGCCGCCGTCGAACCAGATCTCGCAGCCGCCCGGACTGTCGCCCTCGGCGACGATGAACTCCAACGACAGCACGCGCTCGCAGTAGCGGCACCGTTGGCCGGCGCTCTCGTCGTCAGCCGAGGAAGAGCCGATACGCCGGATTGGCGGTCTCGTCGGCACAGGGGTAGGCCAGGCTGTCGACGAACTCGCGAAAGCGTTGCTCGTCGGCCGGCGGCACCTGCATCCCGACCAGGATGCGGCCGTAGTCGGCGCCCTGGTTGCGATAGTGGAAGAGGCTGATGTTCCAGGTCGCCGGCATGCTGGACAGGAACCGCATCAGCGCTCCCGGACGTTCGGGGAAGACAAAGCGGTAGATCCGCTCGTCGCGGGCTAGCGCGCTGCGGCCGCCGACCATGTGACGGACGTGCTCCTTGGCGAGCTCGTCGCCGGTCAGGTCGAGGGCGGGAAAGCCGTGGCTCTGGAACTCGCGCGCGAGCAGCGCCGATTCGGCGCGGTCGACGGTCGCGACGCCGACGAACACGTGGGCGGTCGACGCATCCGAGATGCGGTAGTTGAACTCGGTGACCGCGCGCGGGCCGATCAGCTCGCAGAAGCGCCGGAAGCTGCCGCGCTCTTCCGGGATCGTCACGGCGAACAGCGCCTCGCGCTCCTCGCCGACCTCGGCCCGCTCGGCGACGAAGCGCAGGCGATCGAAGTTGATGTTCGCGCCGCAGGTGATCGCGACATAGGTGCGCCCGTGCGTGTCGTGCGCCTGGACGTACTGCTTGATCGCCGCGACGCCGAGCGCGCCGGCCGGCTCGAGAATGCTGCGCGTGTCCTCGAAGACGTCCTTGATGGCGGCACAGGCGGCGTCGGTGTCGACGACGATCCACTCGTCGACCAGCTCGCGCGCGAGGCGGAAGGTCTCGGCGCCGACGCGCTTGACGGCGGTGCCGTCGGAGAAGAGGCCGACGTCGGCGAGCTCGACCCGGCGCCCGGCGCGCACCGACTGCAGCATCGCGTCGGAGTCGTTCATCTGCACGCCGACGATGCGGATCTCGGGTCGCACCGCCTTCACGTAGGCGGCGATCCCCGAAATCAGTCCGCCGCCGCCGACCGCGACGAAGATCGCGTCGATCGGCGCCTGATGCTGGCGCAGGATCTCCATCGCGACCGTGCCCTGGCCGGCGATCACGTCGGGATCGTCGAACGGATGCACGAAGGTGAGGCCGCGCTCGGCTTCGAGCTCGAGTGCGCGCGCGTAGGCGTCGGAGTAGCTGTCGCCGTGCAGGACGACCTCGCCGCCGAGGGCGCGAACGGCGTCGATCTTGAGCGACGGCGTCGTCGTCGGCATGACGATCAGCGCCTGGCAGCCGAGCCGGCGCGCCGACAGCGCGACGCCCTGCGCATGGTTGCCGGCGGAGGCGCAGATGACGCCGCGGGCCAGCGCGTCGGCCGGCAGGTGGACCATCTTGTTATAGGCGCCGCGCAGCTTGAAGCTGAACACCGGCTGGGTGTCCTCGCGCTTCAGGAAGACGTGGTTGTCGAGCCGGGCCGAGAGCGCGGGGGCGGCGTCGAGCGCCGTCTCGATGGCGACGTCGTAGACCCGCGCGGTGAGGATCTTCTGCAGGTAGCCATCGAGTGCGACGGGAGTCTTCGGCGCGGTGTTGCGAGCGGAGGGCGTCATGCCTTGAACGTGTCTCCTGGCGGCCGAAGAAGGCGACGGGCGATCATAGCGGCGAGCCCCCGCGACAAGCCGCGGTCAGCAGTTTCGCGAGTGCCAGAAAAAAGCCCGAAGCCTTGCGGCCTCGGGCTGAATCCACCAATGAAGGAGGTGGAGGAGACAATCGGTTCGACACCGTGCAGACCGCCGCGGGGCGACTTGTGCGTCATCGATTGAAATCGAGTGTAGGTGGTATTTTGCTGCACTGCAATATTGGAGCTCTCGCATGGAATGCACGATCGACTGGATGGCCGCGAATGGCATGGCGTTCAGTGCCGAGACCAGCAGCGGCCACCTCTTCGTCATGGACGGCGCGCCCGACGGCGGCGGCCGCAACCTCGCGCCGCGGCCGATGGAAACGGTGCTCGCCGGCACCGGTGCATGCACCGCCTACGACGTCGTCCTGATCCTCAAGCGCGGCCGCCACGACGTTCGCGGCTGCCGCGTCAAGGTCGATGCGAAGCGTGCCGAGACCGACCCGAAGGTCTTCACGAGCATCCATCTGCACTTCGTCGTCAGCGGCGTGGGCGTTCCCGCCGATGCGGTCGAGCGGGCGATCGCGCTGTCGCACGACAAGTACTGCTCGGCGACGATCATGCTGGCCAAGACCGCGGCGATCACGACGAGCTACGAGCTGGTCGCGCTCGCGGCCGATCAGACGTAGTACGCCGTCGTCGTCATCACGCGGGCGGCGGCGCCCATCGCCCAGCGCAGTGGCGCCGGAAGCCGCTTCGCGCCGGCCTGCTCGGCGGCATCGGCGTGCGCGGCCTCGTCGGCCTTCATCTGCTCGACGATCGCTCGCGACGCGAGGTCGCCGACCGGAAGACGAACGAGGTGGCTCTCGAGATGGCGTTCCACTTGGCGCTCCGTCTCGACCACGAAGCCGAGGCTGGTCGCGTCGCCAGCACGGCCGGCCAGCAGGCCGATGCCGAAGGCGCCCGCGTACCAGAGCGGATTGAGCAGGCTCTTGTGCGCCCTGAGCTCGTTCAGTCGCTCGGCCGTCCAGGCGAGGTGGTCGGTCTCCTCGCCAGCCGCCTTGTCGAATTGCCGCCGCAGCGCCGGGTCGGACGTGGCGACGGACTGGGCTGCGTAGAGGGCCTGCGCACAGACCTCGCCGACGTGGTTGACGCGCATGAGGGCGCCGGCGCGCCGGCGCTCGTCCTCGTCGAGGTTGCCGTCGCCCGCCGGCGCTTGCGGGCGAGGCCGGGACGCCTGCGGTGCGCTCGTCAGGGCACGCAGGGACTGGTCGAGAACGACCAGCAATCGGTCGGAGGGAGAGAGGTGCGGGTGGCTCATGATGTCTCCCGAGAATAGCCCCGCGGCCTCCTCGGGGCCGGCGAAATCTCTCGTTGTGCCAAGACAACATAAGCCCTTTTTTTGCGCCGCAAGGCTTTCCAGCGTGGGGTCCCTCTGGTGCAATACGTGCAACTTCCCGCCTCAGGGAGTTGTGCCTGATCTGCTCCAGCGCGGGTTTTCGGTGATCGGGACCTCTTGTTTCAACCTAGGAGATAGTTGCAATGAAAAAATCTCTGCTCGCTCTCGCTGTTCTGGCCGCTTTTGCGGGCGTCGCGTCGGCACAGTCGTCGGTCACCCTCTACGGTACGCTCGACGTCAACGGCACGTACCTCAAGAACTCCGGCCAAAGTCGTCGCTATTCGATGGGCACCGACGGCATCAACTCGAGCCAGCTCGGCTTCCGCGGCGTGGAGGACTTGGGCGGCGGTCTGAAGGCCGGCTTCACACTGATCTCCGGCGTGAACCCGGATACCGGCACGGCGAACGGCAAGTTCTGGAATCGCCGTTCGACGGTAAGCCTGTTCAGCAACGCCGGTGAGCTCCGCCTCGGCCGCGACTACACGCCGATCTTCTGGAACCAGACGATCTTTGACGCGTTCGGCGCGAACGGCATCGGCGAAGGCAACGGCATCCGCCAGCTGGCTAGCGGCGTGCGTTCTGACAACTCGATCGGCTACTTCCTGCCGTCGAATCTGGGTGGCTTCTACGGCCAGGCCATGGTGGCCGCCGCCGAAGGTGGTACCACGAACGCCGGCGGTTCGAGTTCGGACAAGGTTGGCGCGCGTACGTACCAGGGTCGCCTCGGCTTTGCGGCTGGCCCGTTCGACGTCGCTGCCGCGTACGGCACCCAGAGGTTCACGAATGCCGTGGGACTCGCGGGGACCATCACGCCCTTCGGTGCGCCCACCTACGCCGTGGCCGCGGGTCAGTCGTTGAAGACCTTCAACATCGGCGGTGCGTACGACTTCGGATTCCTGAAGCTGCTGGGCTACTTTGAACACGAGAAGGTCACCGCGACGATTGGCGACGTGAAGGAGAACATGTTCTCGATCTCCACGGTCATCCCGATGGGTCAGGGCGAGGTCCATCTCGGCTACGACCGAAGCAAGGTGAAAACCGCGGCGCTCAGCCCGACTGTGGATCTGTTTGCGGCGACGTATCAATACAACCTGTCGAAGCGTACCGCGATGTACGCCACGGTCGCCCGGCTTGCCAACAAGGACGCTACCAGCCTGAATTTGGGCGTTGTCGGCAACAGCGTGCCGGGCCTCCCGACCGCCGGCGGCAACTCGAAGGGCCTCTCGCTCGGCGTTCGTCACTTCTTCTGATCAGGCGCTCGCCCCGCGCGAGTCGTTGATCTGTAAAGGCCGCCTTCGGGCGGCCTTTTTATTTTCGCCTTTGCCGCCGCGCCCTCGGGCATTCCCCTTTGACGGTTGGCGCGTCTTTTGCTCTCATCGCAATGAGCAGCGCAGATGCAGCGGATACGGCGCGAGTCGCCGAAGCGTCCGTGCTTCTGATCGCAGCCGGCTCACGCGATCCGGATCGCCTTCCACCTGGGTCCGATGTTCGCCTTCGTCATCCGTCGTCTCGTTCAGGCCGTCCTTGTCATGCTGACGGTCGCGTTCATTGCCTTCATGCTGTTCCAGTACGTGGGCGATCCGGTCACGAACATCCTCGGCCAGGACGCGACGCCTCAGCAGCGCGAGCAGTTGCGTCGCGACCTCGGGCTCGACAGTCCCTTCCCCGTCCAGTTCGCGCAGTTCGTCGGCAATGCGGTGCGCGGCGAGTTCGGTCTCAGCCTGAGGCAAGGACGCAAGGTCTCGTCGCTGATCGTAGAGAGGTTGCCCGCGACGCTCGAGCTCACGCTGCTGGCCGCGGTGATCGCGCTCGCCATCGGCATCCCGATGGGCGTCTACGCGGCGTTGAAGCGAGGCTCTTTCGTCTCGCAGGCGCTGATGACGATCTCGCTCGTCGGCGTGTCGTTGCCGACCTTCCTGATCGGCATCCTGCTGATCCTCGTCTTCGCCGTGACGCTGAAGTGGCTGCCGAGCTTCGGCCGCGGCGAGGTCGTCTCGTTCGGGCCGTGGACGACAGGCATGACGAGCGTCGACGGCTGGCGCCACCTCGTTCTCCCCGCCATCACGCTGGCGATCTTCCAGCTCACGCTGATCATGCGGCTGGTCCGTTCCGAGATGCTCGAGGTCCTGCGTGCCGACTACATCAAGTTCGCGCGTGCCCGGGGTCTGCCCGACCGCGCCGTCTACTTTCGCCACGCGCTCAAGAACACGCTCGTGCCGGTGATGACGATCACCGGCCTGCAGATCGGCGGACTGATCGCCTTCGCCATCATCACCGAGACCGTGTTCCAGTGGCCGGGCATGGGGCTGCTCTTCATCCAGGCCGTCCAGTTCGCCGACATTCCGGTGATGGCCGCCTACCTGTGCCTGATCGCGCTGATCTTCGTCGCGATCAACCTGGTCGTCGACCTGCTCTACTTCGCCGTCGATCCCCGTCTGCGCGTCGAGCGGGCCGCCGGCGCGCACTGACCGCTTCTCTCACAAGGACCTTCCATGAAAAGAATCGCCCCCTGGC
>JAYTHL010000620.1:0-7971 GCA_043732605.1 Rhizobacter sp.
ACCGCGCAAGGGCAAGCACCTGGCCTGGCGGGTCACGACGGTCTGCTGATCGAGATCGATGCATTCGATGCCGGCGGCGTGTTCGGTCGTCCTTCGGCGGCGGCGGCGCCCGGTCGGACGACGGCGCGCGCGGCACCGGACTCCGACCGCGAGCTCATCGCACGAGGCCAACACGCCTTCGCCCAGGTGTTCGCGCCGGACACCGGTCTCGGCCCGCTTTTCAACGAACGCTCGTGCGTGGCCTGCCACCCGGGCCCGGGCGGCTCGAGCGCGAGCGACGAGCACTTCGCTCGCCGGATCGCGCACATGGATGTCGTCACCGGTCGCGTGACGCCGGTGATTCATCCGAACAGCCCGGTGGCCCGTCGCCATTCCACCAACGAGCTCGGGCAGGCGGACGCGCTACTGGCCGTCGTTCCGCACGACGCCAACCTGAGCTCGCTGCGCATGCCGTCAGCGCTCTTCAACAGCAGCGCAATCGACAGCATCGCCGACGGCGCCATCGAGGCGCAGGCAGTCAGCAAGGGCGACGGCATCAAGGGCCGCGTCCACTACGTCAAGGGTGCCGACGGGCAGCAGCACGTCGGCCGCTACGGCTGGAAAGCCGACATCGCCTTCCTCGAAGAAATGGTCGCCGATGCGTTCGGCAACGAGATTGGCATCGGCAGCGCCCTGGCCGTCCACCCGCCCGTCAACGCGAAAGACGACGGCCGGCTGGTGCGCGCCGTGTCTGCCTATCTTCGGGTCCTGGTGGCGCCCGCGAAACCTCCGCAGCCATGATCACCTTGAACATCCCTCGAGGCACGTCGATCACGCGCCGTTTCTTTCCTGGCATCGCAGTCGCCGCAGCGCTGGCGCTCGTATCCGGCTGGGTGGCGGGCGGTCTCGGCGAGCCGCTCGCGCACAACCCGGTGCTCGTGGCGATGCTGTTCGGGCTTTTGGTCGGCAACACCTTCGGTTGCCCCGACGCGCTTCGGCCGGGGCTTGATTTCAGCAAGCGCTACCTGCTCCGGCTCGGCGTGATGCTGGTCGGCTTTCGCATCACGGTGCGCCTGCTCAGCGAGCTGGGCGTGGTGCCGATCGGTATCGCGGCGGTCGAGCTCGTGACGGTGCTCCTGGTGATGCGCTGGGTCGCCATCCGCGTCTTCAAGCTCGAGGGCGAGCTCGCCCTGCTGGTGGCTGCAGGGAGCGCCATCTGCGGCGCCGCGGCGATCCTGTGCGTCGCGGCGCTGACTCGTTCTCGCGAGCAAAGCGTCGGTATCGCGATCGCACTCATCACCCTGGCAGGAACCCTCGCCTTGCTGGTCTATCCGGTGGCCTTCGTCGGCGGCGTCTTTCCGGCTTTCGACGATCGCCTCTACGGAATCTTCGTCGGCTCGAGCATCTACGAGCTGGCGCAGGTGTACGGCGCGTCGTACGCAGTCTCCGACGGCGCGCTGAACACCGCCACGCTCGTCAAGCTGAGCAAGGTGCTGATGCTGGTTCCGCTGCTGCTGACGATGAGCGTGGTGCTCCGGCGCGGTGCCGGCGCCGCAGGCAGCGGCGATGCGGTCGCGACGACCGGCAGCACCCGCTTCCCCTTTCCCTGGTTCGTGATCGGCTTCGTGCTCGTGATGCTCTTGAATTCCTCGATCACGGTGCATCCGCAAGTACGACGCCTGATCCTCGACGCCGACCAGTTCCTGTTCATGATGGTGATGATCGCCCTCGGCCTCACCACACGCCTGTCGCGGCTGGGCGAAGGCGGCGTCGGTTGGCGGCTCATTGGTATCGGCTTGTTCGGCCTGGCTCTGTCGTCGTCGGTCGCGTACGCACTGGTGGCATCGATGCCGGGGCGAAGCTCAGTGAACGAACAGCCCGCCGAGAGCGCCATGCTGTCGAGCGTCGGCGGCCGCGTGTTCGCGTCGGTGGGTTGCGCGAAGTGCCACGTTCCGTCCCTGCGCGATCGCGACGGCACTGCCGTGACGCTCTATTCCGATCTTCTGCTGCACGACATGGGGCCCTTGCTCGACGACAAGATCCAGCAAGGCGACGCCATCGGCGCGGAGTGGCGGACGACGCCGCTGGCATCGATCCGCACCCGCCAGCGCTTTCTGCACGATGGCCGCGCGGCCAGCCTTCGCGATGCCGTCTTCGCGCATGGCGGCGAAGGCCTGATCGTGCGTGACCGCTTCCTCGAGCTCGACGAGGCCGAGCAGCAAAAGCTCTACGCGTTCCTGGCTACGCTCTAGCTTTAGCGAGCCACTTGCGCCAGCAGTTTCTGCGCCAATCGCGTCGACGAACCAGACGCCGCTCGACTCGGCCTGAACCTGACGACCAGGAAGACGCGCAAGCGAGAATTTCTGGAGGAGATGAACCGGGTGGTGCCGTGTCCGGTGCTGGTCTCCATCGTCGAGCCCTACAGCCCGAAGGCCAGGACCGGCCGTCCTCCGTTTGCCATCGAGACCATGCTGCGCATCCACTACCTACAGCAGTGATTCGGCCTCTCGGACCCGGCGATGGAAGAAGCCCTGCACGACGTGCCGCTCTACCGTGAGTTCGCACAGATCGGCGCGGGCCTGGTCCGCCTGCCCGACGAGACCACGATCCTGCGGTTCAGCCACCTGCTCGAGCGCCACGACCTGGCCGTCGACATGTCGCGCGTCGTCAACGATCTCCTGCAGGCCAAGGGGCTGATGCTTCGAAGCGGCACGGCGGTCGATGCCACGCTGATCTCCGCCCCGAGTTCGACCAAGAACGCGCGAGGCGAGCGCGACCCGGAGATGCACCAGACCAAGAAGGGCAACCAGTGGTACTTCGGCATGAAGGCCCACATCGGCGTCGATGCGCAGTCCGGCTTCGTGCACACGGTGGCCGGCACGGCGGCCAACGTGCACGACGTGACGATGGCCGGGCGACTGTTGCACGGCGAGGAGGAAGCGGCCTTCGGCGACGCGGGCTATCAAGGCGTGCACAAGCGCGCCGAAGCCGACGGTCCGACGTGGCACGTGGCGATGCGCCCGGGCCGGCGCCGAACCCTGAACCCGTTCATCGAGGCGGACTTCTTGGCCGAGCGGGTGGAGAAGATGAAGGCGAGCATCCGGGCCAAGGTGGAGCATCCGTTTCGGGTGATCAAGCGCCAGTTCGGGTTCACGAAGGTGCGCTACCGGGGGCTGGCCAAGAACACGGCGCAGTTGGTCACGCTGTTCGCGTTGTCCAACCCGTGGATGGCGCGCAGGCAACTGATGGGAGCGAAGGGATGAATGCGTGCGGGAAGCCCTCAACGGGCTTGCAAAGCACTGAAAGTGCTTGCGAGCCACAAGCAATGAGTCACCGGGATGGCGGAAATCCTCCCGAAAGCGTCTCGACATCAGCATTCGATTTCAATCCCGACTGCGCGTCGCGTTGCGCAGACCCTCCCTAGCCGCCTTGCAGCAGACGCCCAGGCGACGCATCAATTCGAACGCTGCATCAACCTTGGCTTTCGATAGCCAAGTTCGTTGACCGATTCGGCAGCGAAGGCAGGTGCGAGGCCGCGTTGATCGAACTGCGATGGCCGGCCGGGTTTGATTGTCCGTTGTGCGGCTGCGCACGGAACAGTTCGCCTCGGGTCATCGTCACGGCCCACCTCCTCTTTCCGTTGCCAAGCCCGCCTGCCGGCCCCCAAAGAATGTCCGACTGCGCCCTTTCATCTCGTTCGTCTCTTTAGGACAAGCGCGCAACTTCATACGCCGTCCAGACAAGGGCATGATGGATTGGCTGTTCAAGGCGGGGCTGACGGCAGCCATGGTGTTGCTGGTGATGGCCGTGGCTAGGCGCAGCGGACGCCGCTGGGCCGGCGTGGCCGCCGCGTTGCCAACGATCACGGCGCCGACGCTGGCGTGGCTCGTATTCGAACGGGGCGTGACGTTCGCGGTGAGCACCGCGATCGCGAGCGTGAGCGCCTGCGCCATGCTGGCGATCTTCTCTATGGGCTATGCGCTCGCGTCCCGGCACGGCGGCAGGATGTGGGCGCTGGTCTGTGGACTGGCCGGCGCGCTGGCGCTGGCTTGGCCTGCGCTCGAAGCGAGCGCCAATCTGACCAATGCGCTGATGCTTGGTCTCGGCTGCAGTGCGCTGGCGCTGATCTCCATTCCGCGCGGCACGACCGACGCCGTTCCTGGGCCTCGCCCGCTTCACTTGCTGGCGAGCACTGCTCTCGCTGCGGGCAGCCTGACTGCATTGGCGGCCACAGTCGGTCCGGCGCTCGGCAGCTTCGCCACAGGGCTGCTCTCGTCGCTGCCTGTGATCAGCGGAGCGGTTGCCATGGTCGAGCATGGCCAAGGTGGACATCTGGCCGCCGCGAATTTCCTGCGAGGTTATGCCTGGGGCCTGTTTGGCAAGGCCGCGTTTGGCGCAGTGTTCGTGCTGCTGGCGCCGCGCATCGGCGCACCGGTGGCATTGACGCTGGCGTGCGGATGCGCGGGTCTGTTGTCTCTGGTCAGCGCAAAGCGTCTGCCTCCTGCGGCGCCGTCACGCTTGGCTTACCCGAGCCGTAGGCAGGAGTGACACGGTGATACAGCGCTTTCGACGCTCGTGCCCGGCCCTCTATCTTGGCCGCGCGATTCTCCCGGTACCATTTGTTTTCCGACCGGACAACTGGATGGAATGTTCGCATGGGGGAAGTCACGCTTTTGATCGGACGCGCACGCGAAGGGGACCGCGCGGCCCTCGACCGGATCTTCGAGGTGCTGTATCCGGAGCTCCAACAGATCGCACGCCGGCGTCTTTCGCGCAGCGCGCGCGACGGGCTCATCGAGACCACCGCGCTGGTCAACGAGTGCTATCTGAAGTTCGTCCAGCGCGAGAGCCTGACGCCAGCCGACCGTTCGCACTTCCTCGCCTACTCGGCGACCGTGATGCGCTCGATCATCATCGATGCCGCGCGAGCCGCGCGCAGCGAGCGGCGCGGCGGCGACGCGGACCAGGTCACGCTGACCACCGACGTGATCGCGTCGCTGCCCGACCCCGCCGACGAGATCCTCGACGTGCACACAGCACTGGAAGATCTCGGCCGCATCGATGCTCGGCTCGCGCGTGTTGTCGAGATGCGCTACTTCGGTGGCATGGAAGACGCGGAGATCGCCGAGGTGATGGGCGTTTCCGCGCGAACGGTGCGGCGCGACTGGGACAAGGCGCGCCTGCTGCTGGCCCACGCGCTGCGCGGCTGAAAATGGCAGGCTGCGCCGGAGTGACAGCGTGACGCCGCTCTCGCCGTTCGCTGCCGAGTGGCCTGCGATCAGCGCGCTGCTCGACGAGGCACTCGCTCTGCCGGCGTCCGAGCACGCGAGCTGGCTGGCCGGCCTGAGCGCCGAGCGCGCTGCGCATCGCGAGGCGCTGCGCACGCTGCTCGCGCATCGGCCCGGCGTCGAGACCGATGATTTCCTGCGCGAGATGCCCCGGCTGGACATCGATGCGGCGGAACAGCCGGGCAGTGGTCTCGCCGAGGGCGGGCTCGTCGGCGCGTACCGGCTGATCACCGAGATCGGACGCGGCGGCATGGGTACGGTGTGGCTCGCCGAACGCTCGGACGGAACGATGAAGCGCCGCGTTGCGCTGAAGCTGCCGCGGATCGTCTGGGGCGACACGTTCTCGGAGCGGCTGGGGCGCGAGCGCGAGATCCTCGCGACGCTCGAGCACGAGCACATCGCGCGGCTCTACGACGCCGGCGTCGACGCGCACGGGCGGCCGTTCCTCGCAATGGAGTACGTCGAGGGCGAGCCGATCGACGCCTACTGCCGCTCGCACATGCTGCCCGTGCGCGGGCGCATCGCGCTGCTGCTGCAAGTGATGGCCGCGGTGGCTCACGCGCATGCCAAGCTGGTCGTGCACCGTGATCTAAAGCCGAGCAACATCCTGGTCACGAAAGAAGGCGAAGTGCGGCTGCTGGATTTCGGCATCGCCAAGTTGCTGGAAGGCGACCGGACCCGGGAGACCGCGCTGACCGAGTTCGGCGGCCGCGCGCTCACGCTCGACTACGCGAGCCCCGAGCAAATTCGCGGTGAGCCGCTGGGGACGGCGAGCGATGTGTACAGCATGGCGGTGGTGGCGTACGAGCTGCTCGCGCAGGCACGCCCTTACCGCCTCAAGCGCGGCAGCGCGGCCGAGATGGAAGAGACAATTGCAAGCGTGGAGCCCCTGCTTGCAAGCGCGGAAGCGACGGACCCTCTAGCGCGTAAGGCCCTGCGCGGCGACGTGGACGCCATCCTGAACCAGGGTTTGAAGAAGTCCGCCGAGCAGCGCTACTCGAGCGTGGAGTCGTTCGCCCAAGACCTGCAGCGCTACCTGCGCGGCGATCCGGTGCTGGCCCGACCCGACACCAAACGCTACCGCGCCGCGAAGTTCGTGCGCCGCCATGCCGCGGCGGTAGCAATGGGCACAGCGCTGGCTACGGCGATCGTCGCCGGCGCTGTGGTGGCTCTTTGGCAGGCACGCGTGGCGCGCGAGCAGCAGCGCCTGGCCGTCGCCGAGTTCGAGAGCGCCGGCTCGGTGCGCATTTTCTACGTGCAGACGATGATGCGCCTGTCGGTGATGGCTGTCGAAGACCCTGGCGCACTGGCACGGCCCGGGGCCATCATGCGTGTGCTGCGGCAAGAGCTCAAGGACATCGCGTCGATGACGACCGACCGGCCACGCGAGCGCGATGCGCAGTTGTATGCGGTAACGATTCAGTTGGGTTATGCCGAGGAGTTCGAGGCGGCCGTCGACGTGGGCCGTGAACTGCTGCTCAGCTTGAAGGCGCACGGCGCGCCGGCGTACCAGGTCATTGATGCCTATCGCTTACTCGGCAGCAACTTGTTCCGTCTGCGCCGCCTGGATGAATGCGAAGCCATGCGGCGCGCCGGAGTCGCGTGGGCGCCCGACGCGGACGACGAGGTGACCGCGCGCATGCGACAGAACGTCGCCTCAGCACTTGGCAGCGTCCTGCGCGTGCGCGGGAAGCGCGCCGAAGCCGAGCAGGTCTTCCTGCGCGTCGAGCAGGTGATGGCGAGCCGTTTTCCCGATGACCCCTTTCGCTTCGAGAGCCTAAAGCAGCGGTCGATTTTTTGGCTGGGTTGGGACGAGGCGCGTTCGTTGCAAAATGCGAAGCTTGCCAGCGGCGGCGTGTTCAGCATCTCCGACTCCACGCCCGACGTAAAGGACGCGGCGCAGCGGCAACTCGGCTACGCGCTGCTGCTGAGCGGCCGGCCCGCCGAGGCCGAGGTGCAGGCGCATGCGGCGTTCGTGGGCTTTTGGGCTGTATACGGTGCCGGCAGCCGCAACACGCGGAGGGGGCTCGCGGCGGTGGCGGACGCCATTTCCCGCCAGGGCGACACGGCGCGCAGCGCGGACTTCCTGGCCGAACAGCGGCGTGTTCTGAACGCCTTGCCGGGCGGCCTGTCGCCGGTGATGGCGCGCGTGTTGCGCGAGCAACAACTCGAGAATGCCTGGCTCGCCGGCGATGTCGCATCGGCCACGGCGGACCTGGCGACCGACGTAGACAGGCTGCTGGCCCCGGACGCGCTGGGCGACAACGATCTCGCGCAGTTCTGGCCGCTGCTCGCGCTCGACTTGGCAGGGCGACCGCGTGAGGCGCTGATGGCGCTGCTGGCGTACCGCCAGAAAATCTCGCCGGCCGGTGTGCCGACGCTGACCTGGATCCGCACGCTGGAAGTCCAGGCGATGCTCGAAGTTGCGGCCGGAGAACCCGCGCAAGGCCGCGCCACCGCGCAGACGCTGGTCGAGATGCTGGAGAACGTGAAAGCGACGAACGGTCGCGCATATCGCGTGGCTGCAGAACTGGTAGCGCTCTCCGCCGCACGTGTTGGGGACCGGGCCGGCGCGGCCACCGCGCTGGCCCGGACGGTTGAGGCGAATGAGCCGCCATTCCCATCGCGCGTCGAGTCGGCCGACTCGGCACTGCGCCGAGGCGAGGTGTTGGCAGCCCTCGGCCGCACCGCCGAGGCGGCAGCA
>JAYTHL010000621.1:0-7954 GCA_043732605.1 Rhizobacter sp.
CAGGCGCGGCCTTGGCAGCGTGCTGCTTGCCGGTGACGGCGCTCGTCATGTCGACCGTCAGGTGCGAGCGGCCGAACCAGAGCACGGCGATCACCGCGACGATGAGCGCGCCGGCCGACGCGAGCGCGACGCGCCACGACGACGCGAGCGCGATCGTGCCCATCATCGCCGGCGCGAGCGCCCAGCCGAGGCTGCCGGTGATGCCGTGCACCGCGAACGCATGGCCGAGCCGCGACGCGTGAATCCTGCGGTTGAGCAGCGTGTAGTCGACCGGATGGAAGACGCCGTTGCCGATGCCGGCGACGACGGCGAACACGAACAGCATCGCGTAGCTCGTGCACGAGGCGTAGCCGAAGGCAGCGACCGCGAGCAGCGCGAGCCCGCCGAACAGCACCGGACGCGGACCGACGCGGTCGACGACGAAGCCCGAGAGCGCCTGCACCGCGCAGGAGACGACGAAAAACACCGTGAGCACGAAGCCGAGCTCGGCGAAGCTGACGTGGAAGTCGTCCTTCAGCAGGAAAAAGAGCGGCGGAAGGAGCAGCTGGCTGAAGTGGCTGATGCAATGCGCGAGGCCGACCATGCCCATGACCTTGGCATCGGTGCGCGCGGCAGTCGGCGGCGGGAGAGCGGCAGTGGCGGTCATGCAGTCGGCGTTCGGAGAGCCGCGAAGGAACAGGCGTCATCGTAAACTCGGGCGCCCGTCGCATTGGCGATAGGACGTCAACTTCTGTCGAGATCGCGCCAATGCCATCCGAGCTCCGCCGCGCCCCGCCGATCGGTCCGCTGACGCCCGACCTGTTCATGCCGACCGCGCGCCGCACCGTGCGCTCGAAGCAGCAGCGGCTGCGCGCCGACACGCGCGTCGTGCCGCACTCGCATCCCTGGGGCCAGGTCGCGCTGTCGGCGACCGGCGTGGTCCGCGTCACGTCGCCCGACGCGAGCTACATCGTGCCGCCGTCGAGAGCGGTCTGGATCCCGCCCGGCGTCGAGCATGCCGTCACCGTGATCGAGGACGCCGAGCTGCTGACGCTCTATCTCCATCAGGCGCGCGGCCGCTGCGGGCCGGAACCGTCGGCCGCTGCAGGCGCCGGCTGGCGCCAGTGCCGCGTGCTCGAGGTATCGCCGCTCCTGCTCGCGCTCTCGCTCGAGCTCGATGCCCGACCCGACGGAGCCGGTGCGCCGCTCGCCCGCGAGGCCCTGGCCCGCGAAGGTCGCATCGCGGGGCTGTTGCTCGACGAGCTGCGCCGCGCTGCGCCGGTGCGTCTCGGCGTCGACCTGCCACGCGAGAAGCGCCTGCGGCGCCTGTGCGCCGCGGTGATCGAGGATCCGTCGCGTCATCCGACGCTGGCCGCGTGGTCCGAAGACACCGGCGCCAGTGCGCGCACGATGACGCGCCTCTTCCGCAGCGAGCTCGCTACGTCGTTCGTGCAGTGGCGCCAGCAGGTGCTGCTCGCGCGCGCCGTGCCGATGGCGGCGCGCAAGGTGCCGATGGCGAGCATCGCCGCCGAGCTCGGCTATGCGAGTCCGAGCGCGTTCGCGGCGATGGTGCGCCGATCGGTGGGCGCGACGCCGAGCCGGTTCCTGCGCGCGGGCGCGGGACGCGAGGGCTGAGCGGTCCGGCGACGGTCCACGCCGACAACGCGCTCAGCGTCTCGATCGCGGGCAGCGGCGACGTGCTCGACGGCGGCAATGCGACGCCGCGCGCATCGATCGCCGGACGCGGCCGTTTGCAGCGCCTCTGACGCTGGGCCACCGGCCATCGGGCGCGTCGTGCCGCGTGTCGATGTAACCAAACGTACTGAAGCGTGACGCCTAGACTCGGGCTTGATGATCGCGGATCGAACCGGTTCCGTCCGCCACCAGGAGCTCCCATGCTGACATCGCTCTTCGGCGATCTGAGATCCACCCGCGACGGCAAGTCCAAGCCGGCGGATTTCCAGGAGACCGAGATCGGCGGCTCGCAGGAGTTCGCGGCGACGGCGATCATGGAAAGCATCGCGACCGAGGTCAACGACCGCGGCCAGATCATCGATCGCCACACCAGCGATCTCGTCGTCACCGGCTCGCCGGCGCAGGCGATCCGCGAGCACTTCGCGGCGACCCGCGCCGATCTCGAGACGGCGACATCGATGATCACGCTGCTCGACCCGGTCGGCGTCTGGGCGTCGTCGGTGGTCAAGGCCCTCTCGGATGCAGGCGGCCGGCCGATCGAGCGGTTGCATCTGCGCGAGCAGACGACCTTGCGCACGCTGGCGATGATCGAGCGCACGACGCTCGTCCGGCGCCAGGAAGACACGCTTCGCATCTTCCACGCCGACGTGCGCGCGCCCGGCCCGGAGAACGCCGAGATCCCGGTCGCGCTGATGGAGCGCAGCCAGATGACCGCCGTGATCATCGGGCCGATGCAGCCGCACGCGATCGACGCGCTGCTCGCGTCGCTGAAGCACGCGACCAGCCTGCCGACGTGGCGCTGCCCGCACCTGCTCTTCCAGCTGCCGCCCAACGCCGCCTGGATCAACAACAAGGTCAGCGCCGTGGTCTGGCCCGAGCGCCTGCACGTGCACATCGTCAGCGAGCCGATGACCGGCGCGTCGTCGGTGTGGAACGCGATGCTCGGCATCTGGAACGAGGCCAAGCTGCAACCCGGCTGGGATCCGGCCGCGGTCTCGCCGATGCTCGGCACCTCGGACTTTCCGATCAAGGTCGGCGATCTCGGCGGCGCGGATGCGAACGCCATCGCGACGATCGGCGAGACCACTGTCGCGACGCCGGCTCCGATCGGTCGCGCGGTGCTCGACGCCGCGCGCGGACGTCAGGCGCTGTCGAGCCTCGTCAAGCTCGACGGGCTGATCGGCTGCGCGCTCGTCGACGCGGCGAGCGGCCTCGTGCTCGCCCACGAAACGCGCGATCCCCAGTCGCTCGACATGGAGCTGGCCGCTGCGTCGTGCGCGCAGGTGCTGGCTGCTCATCGCGAAGCGGCGCACAAGATGGGCCTCGACGATCCGATCGACGAAGTCATCGCCACGGCCGGCGCCCGCCACGTGCTGATCCGCGCGTTGCAGCGTCATGCGGATCTGGTGCTCGTCGCGGTGCTCGAGAAGCACCGCACGAACCTCGCACTCGCGCGCTTCCAGCTCCTCGAGGTCGAGCGCAGCCTGCCCTGACCCGCGGAGCTATCTCGCTTCGAGCGACGCGCTAGGCGTCGCTTCGCGTCTTCAGCGCCAGGGCCTTGTTGGCCAGGCCGTCGGCCTTCTCGTTGCATCGGTCGCCGTTGTGGCCGCGCACCCAGCGCACGTGGACGCGCCTCTCGTCGGCGGCGGCGAAGAGCCGCTTCCACAGCGCCAGGTTGGCGACCGGCTCGTTCTTCGAGTTGCGATAGCCCCTGCGTTCCCAGCCGGCGCGCCACTCGGTCAGGCCCTTGAGCACGTACTGGCTGTCGGACACGAGCTCGACCTCGGCGCCGACCGGCACCAGCGCAAGACCCTCGATCGCCGCCGTGAGCTCGGCGATCTGGTTGGTGCCCAGGCCGATGAAGCCGAAGTGGTCGGACTCGGTCTTGCCGTCGGGCGCGATCAGGACCGCGCCCCATCCGGCCGGTCCCGGATTGGTGGGCGCGCAGGCGCCGTCGGTGTAGGCGGTCCACATCAGGAGCGTCCCGTGCGACGCGACGCGCCATGCACCGCCGGCGCGCCGCGCGCGTGCTGCGCCACTGCGGCCGGTGCCGGTGCGGCGACGGCCTTGACGCGTGCATCCTTCCGCACCAGGCCGACCAAGCGCATGCCGCGCACGCGCTTGACGGCGACGATGTAGTAGAGCGCGCCGAACACCGGCCACCAGTGCTCTCCTGCCCGGTCCATCCAGTCGTAGCGCGACACCCAGCGCGCCGATGTCACGGGCGGTATGTAGCAGCCGAAGCGTCCCGCCTCGACCTCGAAGCTGAGCAGCCGCAGCCAGTCGCGCAGACGCCGGTAGCCGATGAACTCGCCGGCGCGCGGCAGGAAGAGCTCGCCCCGCGAGGCGAACGGCAGGCTCTGGCGCAGCCGGCCGAGGCGCTGGCGCGCGCCCCAGAGGCTGGCAGGGTTGAAGCCGACGATCAGCGCGCGGCCTTCCGGCACGAGCACGCGCTCGACCTCGCGCAAGGTGAGGTGCGGATCGCGCGCGAGCTCGAGCGTGTGCGGCAGGACGACCAGGTCGAGGCTGGCGGCGTCGAACGGCAAGGCGTCGAAGTGGCAGCGCAGGGCCGGCGATGCGACGAAGGCCCGCTCGCCGGCGCCGGTCGCGGAATCGCCCGGAATCGAGTCGACCGCCGGCTCGCTCGGCGCCGTCAACGCCTCCTCCTCGTCGCGCGGCGACTCGACGGCGAGCCAGCGGTGCGGCATGCGGTTGGCACGCAACGCGTCGAGCTGCGGCAGGCCGAGCTGCAAAGCGTGAAATCCGAACAGATCCGCGACCGCCTGGTCGAGATGACGCTGTTCCCAGGCGAGCAGGTACTGACCTGCCGGGGTCCGCAGCCACTGGGGCAACTGTAGAATCGTGCCTTCGCTCATGAACCTGACCGCCCTGCCCGCGTTCGCCGACAACTACATCTGGATGATCGACGATGGCGCCCGCGCGATCGTCGTCGATCCGGGCGAAGCGGGACCGGTTGTCGAGGCGCTCGAAGCCCGCCGCCTCCAGTTGGCCGCGATTCTAGTGACCCACCACCACGCCGATCATTGCGGCGGCGTCGACGCCCTCCGGTCGCGTCTCCAGGGTTCCGTGTTCGGCCCGGCGCACGAGAGCGTGCCGCAGCCGTGCATCGGCCTGCAGCAGGGCGACACCGCCGAAGCGCTCGGCCTCACCTTCGAGGTGATCGACGTGCCGGCGCACACCGCCGGCCACATCGCCTTCTTCAACCGCTCGGGCGCGGGCGAGCCGATCGTGTTCTGCGGCGACACGATGTTCTCCGCCGGCTGCGGCAAGCTCTTCGAGGGCACGGCGGCGCAGATGTACACGTCGCTCAACAAGCTCGCGGCGCTTCCCGACGCGACGCGCGTCTGCTGCGGCCACGAGTACACCGTGTCGAACCTGAAGTTCGCGCACGCGGTCGAGCCGACGAACGACGACATCGCGCACCACGCCGAAACCTGCGCGGCCCTGCGCGCCGCCGGCAAGCCGACGCTGCCGTCGCGCATCGACCTCGAGCGGCGCATCAATCCATTCCTGCGTTGCGGCGAGCCCACCGTGGTCGCCGCGGCCCGCGCCCACGGCGCCGCGGGTGCAGCGGGCAGCGATGTCCTGGCGGCCCTCAGAACCTGGAAGAACGAATTCCGATGACGATCCGAACCGAGACGCAGCCCGACACGGCCGCACGCTTCCTCCTCCGGTTAGCGCTGCCCGTCCTTCTCCTCGCCGGCTGCGCCTCGGCGCCGGTCTCGCCCCCCGACGTGGCGGCTGCTCCGGTCGTCGTCGCGACTCCCGCGCCGGTCATGGCCGACGAGGCGGGCATCTCCGCCGCGACGAAGGTGCCGGCCCCCGGCATGAGCGACGAGGTGGTCGCCGCGCCGGTCCCCGTCGATCCGCTTCGCCCCGGCGTCCACCTCGATCTCGACGACCGCACCGCGCGGGTCGACCTGTGGGACCGCGTCCGCCGCGGCTTCGCGATCCCCGACCTCGACAGCGACCTCGTGCGCGACCGCGAGCGCTGGTACGCGACCCGGCCCGACTACGTCGCGCGGATGACCGAGCGCGGCAGCCGCTACATGTTCCACATCGTCGAAGAGCTCGACAAGCGCGGCATGCCGACCGAGCTGGCGCTTCTGCCCTTCATCGAGAGCGCCTACAACCCGCAGGCGATGTCGGTGGCACGCGCGTCGGGCATGTGGCAGTTCATCCCGTCGACGGGCCGCGACTTCGAGCTCAAGCAGAACGTCTTTCGCGACGACCGCCGCGCCGTCCTCGCCTCGACCCGCGCCGCCCTCGACTACCTGCAGAAGCTCTACGGCATGTTCGGCGACTGGCATCTCGCACTCGCCGCCTACAACTGGGGCGAAGGCAGCGTCCAGCGCGCGATCGCCAAGAACCAGCGCGACGGCCTGCCGACCGACTATCTGAGCCTGCGCATGCCGGCCGAGACGCAGGGCTATGTGCCCAAGCTGCAGGCGGTGAAGAACATCATCGCCCGGCCCGAGAGCTTCGGCTTGAAGCTGCCCGAGCTGATGAACCACCCGTACTTCCTGAGCGTGCCCATCGAGCACGACATCGACGTCGGCCTGGCGATCCAGCTCGCCGGCATCCCGATCGACGAGTTCCAGAGCCTGAACCCGCAAATGAACCGGCCGGTGATCCTCGCCGCCGGCACGCCGCAACTGCTGCTGCCGTACGACAACGCCAACCGCTTCGTGCGCGACCTGCCGCTGCACCGCGGCCCGCTCGCGACCTGGACGGCGTGGGTCGCACCGAAGACGATGAAGTCAGCCGAGGCCGCGCACACCGCCGGCATGAGCGAAGAGCAGTTCCGCGAGGTCAACCGCATTCCGGCGCGGATGCTGATCAAGTCGGGCTCGACGCTGCTCGTTCCGCGCGGCAGCGCGCTGATCGCCGACGTGTCGAGCTCGGTTGCCGACAACGCCACGATGATGCTGTCGCCCGACGGTCCGACGCTGCGCAAGATGTCGCTGCGCGCGGGCAAGCGCGACAGCGTCGAGTCGGTCGCGAAGAAGTATCGGGTCAGCGCTGCACACGTCGCGGAGTGGAACTCGGTCGGTGCGAAGGCGGGCTTCGCGCCCGGCCAGACGATCGTCGTCTACGTCGCGCAGAAGAGCGGCAAGGGCGGGGTCGCTGCAACCTCGACGCGGACCGCGAAAGCGCACGGCGGTCGCACCGCGAAGGTCGCGTCGAGCGGCTCGGCTGCGACGAAGTCGAGCGCACGGGGCGGTCACGCCAAGTCGGCCACGACGCACAAGCACGTGCGCCTCGCCGAGAGCAACTGAGGCGGGTCGACGACTCCGCCGCGTCCAGTGCAGGTGGCGACGATCGCTCCGTTCGTGCGTGAAGCGGGCCAAGGGCTGCCCGTCGTCTGCCTGCATTCGAACGCGAGCTCGTCGTCGCAATGGCGGGCGTTGATGGAGCGGCTGTCGCCAGGCCACCGCGCGGTCGCGATCGACTCGATCGGTGCAGGCAAGAGTCCGCCGTGGCCCGACGCCTCGGGGCCGACCTTGGCCGACGAAGCGGCGTTCATCGAGCCGGTGCTCGCAGCAACGGCGTCGCCGTTCGTCCTCGTCGGCCATTCCTACGGCGCAGCGGTCGCGCTCGTCGTCGCGATCGCGCGGCCCGAGCGGATCCGTGCGCTCGTGCTCTACGAGCCGCCGCTGATCGCGCTTCTCGAGGAAGAAGCGCCCGGGCAGGACGCGTCGCGAGAGCTGCGGCGCACGGCCGCGGATGCCGCGGCGCTCGTCGCCGCAGGTGATCGGCCGGGCGCGGCGCGCCGTTTTATCGACTACTGGATGGGCATGGGAAGCTTCGACGCCATGCCCGCCGCGCGCCAGGCGCCGATCGCCGCATCGATGGATCCGATCGCGCGCTGGGCAAAGGCGCTGGTCGAATCGCCGATGCCGCTGTCCGCCTTTCGCGCCCTCGACATGCCGGTGCTCTTCCTGGTCGGGTCGCGATCACCGGCATCGTCGCGCGGTGTCGCGCGGCTGCTCGTCAAGACGCTGCCGAACGTCACCTCGATGGAGTTGAACGGTCTCGGCCACATGGGTCCGGTGACGCATCCCGACGTCGTCAACGACGCGATCGCTGCATTCCTCGCCCGCCACTGACGCGGGCGGACGCGCTCAACGCCGGTCGACGAAGGCATGGGCGATCGTGCCCAGATCGACGTACTCGAGCTCGCTGCCGATCGGCACGCCGCGCGCCAGCCGCGTGACACGCACGCCGCGCGACTGCAGCGCTTCCGAGAGCACGTGCG
>JAYTHL010000622.1:0-7932 GCA_043732605.1 Rhizobacter sp.
CAGGGCGGCATCGGCGCCTCGCTCGGCAACATGAGCGAGGACAACTGGCACTACCACTTCTACGACACCGTCAAGGGCTCCGACTGGCTCGGCGACCAGGACGCGATCGAGTTCATGTGCCGCGAGGCGCCGAACGTCGTCTACGAGCTCGAGCACTTCGGCATGCCGTTCGACCGCAACGCCGACGGCACGATCTACCAGCGCCCGTTCGGCGGCCACACCGCGAACTATGGCGAGAAGCCCGTGCAGCGCGCCTGCGCCGCCGCCGACCGCACCGGCCACGCGATGCTGCACACGCTCTACCAGCAGAACGTCAAGGCGCGCACCAATTTCTTCGTCGAGTGGATGGCGCTCGATCTGATCCGGGACAACGAAGGCGCCGTCGTTGGCGTCACCGCGCTTGAGATGGAGACCGGCCAGCTGCACGTCCTGCAGGCCAAGACGGTGATGCTCGCGACCGGCGGTGCCGGCCGGATCTTCGCGGCGTCGACCAACGCCTTCATCAACACCGGCGACGGTCTCGGCATGGCCGCGCGCGCCGGCCTGCCGCTCGAGGACATGGAGTTCTGGCAGTTCCACCCGACCGGCGTCTATGGCGCTGGCGTACTGCTCACCGAAGGCTGCCGCGGCGAAGGCGCGATCCTGCGCAACAGCGACGGCGAGCGCTTCATGGAGCGCTACGCGCCGACCCTGAAGGACCTCGCGCCGCGCGACTTCGTCTCGCGCTGCATGGATCAGGAGATCAAGGAAGGGCGGGGCTGCGGTCCGGACAAGGACTACATCGTCCTCGACATGACCCACCTCGGCGCCGACACGATCATGAAGCGCCTGCCGAGCGTGTTCGAGATCGCCCACAACTTCGCCAACGTCGACATCACGAGGGAGCCGATTCCGGTCGTGCCGACGATCCACTACCAGATGGGCGGCGTGCCGACCAACGTCCACGGCCAGGTCGTGGTGCCGAAGGACGGCAGCCCGAACACCGTCGTCCCTGGGCTCTACGCCGTCGGCGAGTGCTCGTGCGTGAGCGTGCACGGCGCCAACCGGCTCGGCACCAATTCGCTGCTTGACCTGCTCGTCTTCGGCCGCGCTGCGGGCAACCATATCGTCGAGAGCAAGCTCGCGGCGCAGACGCACCGGCCGCTGCCGTCGAAGGCGTCGGACTTCACTGCCTCGCGGCTGGCGCGTCTCGACGCGAGCACCGGCGGCGAGTATTCGCAGACGATCGCCAACGATCTGCGCAAGACGATGCAGCTCCACGCCGGCGTGTTCCGCACCCAGGCGTCGATGGACGAAGGAGTCGGCAAGGTCCAGGCGATCGCCGAGCGCGCCTGGTCGATGCACCTGGGCGACAAGTCGAACATCTTCAACACCGCGCGGGTCGAGGCGCTCGAGGTCGACAACCTCGTCGAGTGCGCGCTCGCGACGATGGTCTCGGCGGCGGCCCGGCACGAGTGCCGCGGCGCGCACACGGTGCTCGAGTACGAACGTCCGGTCGACGACGTGGTCGCGCCGAACGGCCGCAACGACACCGAGTGGATGAAGCACACCCTCTGGTTCAGCGAAGGCAACCGCCTCGAATACAAGCCTGTGAACCTGAAGCCGCAAACCGTCGAATCCATCCCGCCCAAGGTGCGCACCTTCTGACATGGCTGCCGAACCCACTCCGTCCACTCTCGCCGCGCTCGAATCGATCGGCGTCCGCTCTCCGGCGCAAGCGACGCTGCGCACCTTCAAGATCTACCGCTACGACCCCGAGAGCGGCGCCGCGCCGACGATGCAGACCCTGCAGGTCGAGCTCGACGGTAGCGAGCGGATGCTGCTCGACGCGCTGATGAAGCTGAAGGCGATCGATCCGTCGCTGAGCTTTCGCCGCTCGTGCCGCGAAGGCGTGTGCGGCTCGGACGCGATGAACATCAACGGCAAGAATGGCCTCGCGTGTCTCACCAACATGAAGACGCTGAAGGATCCGGTCGTGCTGAAGCCGCTGCCGGGCCTGCCGGTCGTGCGCGACCTGATCGTCGACATGACGCAGTTCTTCAAGCAGTACCACTCGATCAAGCCGTATCTCGTCAACGACGAGCGCCCGCCCGAGAAGGAGCGGCTGCAGTCGCCCGAGGAGCGCGACGAGCTGAATGGCCTCTACGAGTGCATCCTCTGCGCGAGCTGCTCGACGGCGTGTCCGAGCTTCTGGTGGAATCCGGACAAGTTCGTCGGCCCGGCCGGGCTGCTGCAGGCCTACCGCTTCATCGCCGACAGCCGCGACGCGGCGACCAACGAGCGGCTCGACAACCTCGAGGATCCGTATCGCCTGTTCCGCTGCCACACGATCATGAACTGCGTCGACGTGTGCCCGAAGAACCTGAACCCGACGCGCGCCATCGGCAAGATCAAGGAGCTGATGGTGAGGCGCGCCGTCTGATGGTGGAAGACCGCGCGATCGACGACCGTGTGCTCTCGGAGCGTGCGATCGATGATCGGGCGCTGAGCAAGCTGCGCTGGCGCTGCCGGCGCGGCCTACTCGAGAACGATCTGTTGCTCGATCGCTATTTCTCGCGGGCCCAGGCGGTCACCGAGAGCGAGGCCGAGGGTCTCGCCCTGCTGATGGACCTCGCGGACAACGACTTGCTCGACATCTTCCTCGGCCGTCAGAAGCTGCACGCGACCCTCGATCGGCCCGAGGTTCGACAGGTCATCGAGGCCATTCGGGCGGCGCGCTGAGGCGCGCGACGGGACAACGTCCGCCTTCCTTTCCTTCAGCCCCTTTTTCAAGGACTCCCGCCATGACTCCGTCCGACGCCAAAGCCACTCTCTCGTTCTCGGACGGAAGCCCGAGCATGGACCTGCCTATCTACAAGGGCACGATCGGCCCCGACGTCATCGACATCAGGAAGCTCTACGGCCAGACCGGCAAGTTCACCTACGACCCGGGCTTTCTCTCGACCGCGTCATGCAACTCGACCATCACCTATATCGACGGCGACAAGGGCGAGCTGCTCTACCGCGGCTACCCGATCGAGCAGCTGGCGACGCAGTGCGACTTCATGGAGACGTGCTACCTGCTGCTGAAGGGCGAGCTGCCGACGCCGGCGCAGAAGGACGAGTTCACGCACCTCGTCACGCACCACACGATGGTCAACGAGCAGATGCAGTTCTTCCTGCGCGGTTTCCGCCGCGACGCGCATCCGATGGCCATCATGACCGGGCTGGTCGGCGGGCTCTCGGCGTTCTATCACGACAGCACCGACATCCAAAACCCAGAGCACCGCGAGATCTCGGCGATCCGACTGATCGCCAAGATGCCGACGCTGGTGTCGATGGCCTACAAGTACACCGTCGGCCAGCCGTACATCTATCCGAAGAACGAACTCTCGTACGCCGGCAACTTCATGCGCATGATGTTCGCGACGCCGTGCGAGGACTACAACCCGAGCGACGTGCTGGTGCGGGCGATGGACCGTATCTTCATCCTCCACGCCGACCACGAGCAGAACGCGTCGACCTCGACGGTTCGACTGTGCGGCTCTTCGGGTACGAACCCGTTCGCGGCGATCGCGGCCGGCGTCGCGTGTCTGTGGGGGCCGGCGCATGGCGGTGCCAACGAGGCGGCGCTCAACATGCTCGAGGACGTCCAGAAGATGGGTGGCGTCGAGAAGATCGGCGAGTTCGTCAAGCAGGTGAAGGACAAGAACTCGGGCATCAAGCTGATGGGCTTCGGGCACCGCGTCTACAAGAACTACGACCCGCGCGCCAAGCTGATGCGCGAGACCTGCCACGAAGTGCTCGACGCGCTCGGCCTGCACGACGACCCGATCTTCAAGCTGGCGATGGCGCTCGAGAAGATCGCGCTCGAGGACGAGTATTTCGTGGCCCGCAAGCTGTACCCGAACGTCGACTTCTATTCAGGCATCGTGCAGCGCGCGATCGGCATTCCGGTGAGCCTCTTCACCGCGATCTTCGCGCTGGCCCGCACGGTCGGCTGGATCGCGCAGTTGAACGAGATGATCGGCGATCCGGAATACAAGATCGGCCGGCCGCGCCAGCTCTATGCGGGCGCGACGCAACGCACCGTCGTGCCGATCGCCAGCCGCCCCTGAAATGCGGGGGGCAGTTTCCCTAGTCTCTTGATATGGGTAGTTCCGTGAGGCAGACTTGTCGTGACTAGTGGGCGACATCTGTTGTCGTCGACGAGCGGATTGGTGGCTCAGCGATTGCTTCTGTCGTCCGATCTCTTCACACCCTTTCAGGAGCACCCATGTTCAAAGGATTCAGTCGGCTCGCGTGCGGCGCGGCCATCGTTGCGGCGGTCTTAGCGCCGGTCGCCGCACATGCGGTGATCATCGACTTCGAAGGCGACGGTCTGACCGGGCTCTATCTCCCGGAAGACTCGTTCCAGCAGGGCGGCTTCCTGATGACGCAGGGATTCGACTCGGGCATCGTCGACACGGGTGCCAACGCCCTGGGCGCTGCCGCTCCCACGAACAACACGACGCAGCTCTACACCAACCTGAACGACGGCGAGCTGATCTTCACGAGCCTGAGCAGCTTGCCGTTCAGCCTCAACGGTTTCCAGGCTGCCTTCGTCCCGCTGCTCGGCTCGCACGCGCCGGCGCAAACCATCGCCGTCGTCGCGCTCGGCACGACGTTGACCAACGCCCAGGTCGGGGTCGCCTTCCTGCTCGGCGACACGACATCGACGACGACTGGTTCGCCCTTCCTGAGTTTCTCGGGTGCTGCCAATTTCGGTGCGTTCACCAACTTGAAGACGCTCGAGTTCTTCACGTGCGCCGTCGTCAACGGACAGGTCTGCACCGTGCCGACGAACAACAACGGCCAATTCGCTCTCGACAACGTCAATCTCACGATCGCCGCCGCGCCGATTCCCGAGCCGGAGACGACCGCGCTGATGGCGCTCGGATTGATGGTGCTGACGGCTGTCGCTCGTCGTCGCCGCGTTCGCTGAACGAGACCCACCGGAGTACCTGATGACCTTCGCTCGACTCTCCCTCGCCGCCGGGCTACTCGCCCTGGCGGTGTCGGCCGGTGCCCAACAGGCACCGACCAAGACCTTCATCGTGCAACTGTCCGATGCCCCTGTCGCGACCTATGACGGGAAGATCGCCGGCCTGCCGGCCACCCGGCCGATTGCCGGGACCAAGATCAACATCGCCTCCGGTCACGTGCGCGCCTACCTGAACTATCTCTCGCGCCGCAGCGCCAGAGAACTCGCTCGCGTCGGCTCGCCAACGGTGGTCCATCACTACGGCCTGGCGTTCAACGGCTTCGCCGCGAACCTGACGCAGGCGCAGGCGGAGACTTTGAAGAACTCCGCGAGCGTTCTGTCGGTCACCGAGTCGGAAATTCGCAAGCTCGACACGACGCGCACGCCGGCCTTCCTCGGCCTCAGCACACCCGGCGGCCTCTGGTCGCAGTTCGACGCCAGCGCCCGCAAGGTCAAGGGCGAAGACGTCATCATCGGCATGATCGACAGCGGTGTCTGGCCGGAAGATCCGTCGTTCGGCGATCGCATCGACGCCAACAACAAGCCACTGCCCTACTCCCAGTTCACCGGGACCCTGGCTTTCGGTGCTGCCCCAGCCAAGTTCCACGGCATTTGCCAAGTCGGCCAGGGCTTCACGGCCGCCATGTGCAACAACAAGCTGATCGGTGCGCGCTACTACGTCGCCGGCTTCGACGCGGGCGGCGGCACGCTCACCTCGTTCGAATACCGTTCGCCGCGTGCTGGCGGCGGTGATGGCGGTCACGGCATCCACACCTCTTCGACCGCAGGCGGCAACGAGAATGTCGACGCGTTGATCGGCGGCATCGCCGCCGGCGTCATGTCGGGCATCGCGCCGCGCGCGCGCATCTCGACCTACAAGGTGTGCTGGGAAGCGACGACCACGACTCAGACCGGCTGCTACACGTCCGACACGCTGAAGGCCATCGACGACGCGATCGCGGACGGTGTCGACGTCATCAATTTCTCGGTGAGCGGAACTCAGACCAATTTCACCGACCCGGTCGAGATCGGCTATTTCAACGCGTCGGCCGCGGGCATTTTCGTCGCCGCCTCCGCGGGTAATTCCGGTCCGGCGAACACTGTCGCTCACATGAGCCCGTGGCTCACGACGGTCGCCGCGTCGACGCACGATCGCTACACCGTCGCCAACGTCGTCCTCGGCCCGCCGTCGGGCGCGACATTCTCCGGCCCGTCGTATCAGACCGCCGGCTTGTCTTCGAAGTCGCTGATCAATGCGCAGGATGCGGGTACCGTGGCGTTCGCCACCCTTTCCGCAGCCGACCAGACAGCGCTCATGCGCTGCTACAACGCCGCCGATCGTGCGTCGCTCGGCGCAAGCATGGCCGCCGCACTCGATCCGACAAAGGTCGTAGGCAGGATCGTCGTGTGCATTCGCGGCGGCAACGTGCTTGTCAACAAGGGCGACGCCGTCCAGACTGCGGGCGGCGTAGGCATGATCATCCAGAACGCGCCGGGCACGAACAACACGGTCGTCCTTCAGCCGTACGTCATTCCCACGGTGCATCTGGACGTGTCGGCCTATGCGACGGTGTTCCCGTACGCCGCAACCGCAGGCGCGACCGCGAGCTTCACCGGTGCGGTCCAGGTGCCGAACGTCGTCGCTCCCGTGATGGCCGCATTCTCGTCGCGCGGCCCGAGCTTGGCGAATGCGAACATCCTGAAGCCGGATATCACGGCGCCGGGTGTAGACATCATCGCCGCGTGGAGCGACGTCACGCTGACACAAGCTCAGCACGACGCCCTTGTGCTCAACGCCTTCACACCGGGTTCGAACGCCAATTCGATCCAGGGCACGTCGATGTCCAGCCCGCATGTGGCCGGCGCCGCCGCCTTGATCAAGCAACTGCACCCGACGTGGTCGCCGGCGATGATCAAGTCGGCGTTGATGACGACGACCAACACGGTCAAGCTCGCCAGCGGCGCTGTCGATCCCAACCGCTTTGGCTACGGCGCAGGTCACCTGAACCCGACGCCCGCCGGCGATCCTGGCTTGGTCTATGACATCACCACGGCGGACTACGGCCGCTTCTTGTGCGGTCTGTCGCTCACGCCCCCGGCAGGTGCCGGTACGTGTGCCGCGATCGGCTCGATCCAGGCGTACAACCTGAACCTGGCATCGCTGACCGCCACCGGCATCGTCGGCAGCGTGACGCTGAATCGCACGGTCAAGAACGTGTCCGCAGCAGACAGCACCTACATCCCGACTGCCACGCTCGCGGGTTGGAACGTCGCGGTGGCTCCGGCTAGCCTGACGATTCCGGCCGGCGGTAGTGCGAGTTACTCGGTGACGCTGACCAAGACGACGGCGGCAATCAACGTGTGGACTTTCGGTTCGCTGGTCTGGAACGACGGCGTGCATACCGTGACGAGCCCGCTCAGCGCATTCGCTGCCGGCTTCATCGCGCCTGCCGAGGTCTCCGACGTTCGCGTAACTGGCAGGGGCACGAAGGTCTTCCAGATCGTGTCGGCATACACCGGCTCGATGGGCGTCAGCGCCACTGGCCTCGTCCCGGCGACGCGGACGTCGAACACGGTGCAGGCGTCCGCGACGCAGTGTGTCAACACCGTGATCCCGGCGGGCTCGCAGTTTGCTCGCTTCCAGCTTTTCAACACCGACACGCAGGGCGGCACCTCGACCGACCTCGACCTCGATGTCTTCAATGGCCCGGGCGGCACGGGAACGAAGGTCGGCACCAGCGGCGGCAGCACCTCCGACGAGGTCGTCACCCTGAAAGCGCCGACTGCGGGCACGTACTCGGCGTGTGTCACCGGCTTCGCGGTTCCGGCCGGCGGGGCCGCGTACACGCTGTCGAGCTGGATCGTGGGTCCGGCGGTCGGCGCGCAGACGCTGAAGGCCAGCGGCCCGAACACGGTCTATGCCAGCGGCT
>JAYTHL010000623.1:0-2319 GCA_043732605.1 Rhizobacter sp.
GGCTACTACCTGAAGATCACGCAGTACGCCGAAGAGCTGCTCGACTGCGTGCAGACCCGCCTGCCGGGCTGGCCCGAGCGCGTCAAGGTGATGCAGGAGCACTGGCTCGGCAAGAGCGAGGGCGTGCGCTTCGCCTTCCCGCACCAGATCCGCGACGCCGGCGGCGAGCTGATCGGCGCCGGGCGCCTCTACGTCTTCACGACACGCGCCGACACGATCATGGGCGTCACGTTCTGCGCGGTCGCGCCGGAGCATCCGCTGGCGCTGCACGCCGCGGCGTCGAATCCCGCCGTCGCCGACTTCCTCGAATCCTGCAAGGCCGGCGGCACGACCGAGGCCGAGCTCGCGACGCAGGCCAAGCGCGGCATCGATACCGGTCTCTTCGTCGAGCATCCGCTCAGCTTCGAGAAGATCCCGCTCTGGGTCGGCAACTACGTGCTGATCGGCTACGGCGACGGCGCGGTCATGGGCGTGCCGGCGCACGACGAGCGCGACTTCGCGTTCGCGAAGCAGTACGGCATCGACATGCTGCAGGTCGTGCACGTCGACGGCGAGGAGTTCTCGTACGACGAGTGGCAGCCCTGGTACGGCGATGCGGTCCGCGGCATCACGATCAACTCCGACAACTACAGCGGCCTGACGTACAGCGCGGCGGTAGACGCCGTCGCCGGGGCGCTCGGCGCGCACGGCCTGGGCACCAGGCAGACGGCCTGGCGCCTGCGCGACTGGGGCGTCAGCCGCCAGCGCTACTGGGGCACGCCGATCCCGATCGTCCACTGCGACGCGTGCGGCGTCGTGCCGGTGCCCGAGAAGGACTTGCCCGTCGTCCTGCCGGAAGACCTGATCCCCGACGGCTCGGGCAACCCGCTGAACAAGCACGCCGCCTTCCTGATCGTCGCCTGCCCGACCTGCGGCCGCCCCGCGAGGCGCGAGACGGACACGATGGACACCTTCGTCGACAGCTCGTGGTACTTCATGCGCTACTGCGACCCGCGCCTCGACGACGCGATGGTGGGCGAAGGCACCAGGTACTGGATGCCGATGGACCAGTACATCGGCGGCATCGAGCACGCGATCCTGCACCTGCTCTACGCGCGCTTCTGGACCAAGGTGATGCGCGACCTGAAGCTCGTCACCATCGACGAACCGTTCACGCGCCTGCTGACGCAGGGCATGGTGCTCAACCACGTCTGGGCGCGCACGTCGGCGCAGGGCGGCGTCGATTACTTCCCGCCCGACGAGGTGACCTCGGCCACCGAGACACCGGGCGCAGCCGGCGGCACGCTCGCCGACGGCAGCCATGTCGAGTACCGCGGCATGCTCAAGATGGGCAAGACCGAGAGGAACGGCGTCGATCCGCAGGAGCTGATCGACCGCTACGGCGCCGACACGGCGCGCCTCTTCGTCATGTTCGCCTCGCCGCCCGAGCAGACGCTCGACTGGAACAACGCCGGCGTCGAGGGCGCGCATCGCTTCCTGAAACGCCTGTGGAAATTCGCCACGCGTCACGCCGACATGCTCGGCTCGGCCGCAGCGCACGCCGACGCGCGCAGCGCGGCGCCGGCGCTGCGCCACGAGATCCACTCGGTGCTGCGCCAGATCAGCTACGACTACGAGCGGATGCAATACAACACCGTCGTCTCGGGCGCGATGAAGCTGCTCAACGCGCTCGAGTCGCACGAGGGCGCGGCCGGCGCCGCCCCTGCGCTGCGCGAAGGCGCCGGCATCCTGTTGCGCGTGCTCTATCCGGTCTGTCCGCACACGACCTGGACGCTGTGGAACGAGCTCGGCTTCACGACGGCGCACGGCAGCATCCTCGACGCGCCGTGGCCGGTGGTCGACGAGGCCGCGCTGCGCCGCGACGAGATCGAGCTCATGCTCCAGATCAACGGGCGGCTGCGCGGATCGCTCACCGTCGCCGCCGACGCCGACCGGGCGGTCATCGAGCAGGCGGCGCTGACCTCGCCCGAGTTCTATCGCCACTCGGAGGGCCGCACGGTGAAGCGGGTCGTCGTCGTGCCGGGTCGCCTCGTCAACGTCGTCGTCTGATGCGGCGACGCCTGCTGCTCGGCGCCGCGGTCACGATCGCGGGCTGCGGCTTCGAGCTGAAGCGGCCGCCCGAGCTCAGTTTCCGCACGATCCAGCTTGCCGGTTTCGCACCGCGCTCGCAGCTCGTCAGCGAGCTGAAGCAGAACATCGAGTCCGGCCCGACGACGCGCGTCGTCGAAGCCGGAAAGGACGCGCAGGTCGTGCTGCAGGCGCTCGGCGAATCGCGCGAGAAGGTCGTCGTCGCGCAGACCGCGGCGAACCAGATCCGCG
>JAYTHL010000624.1:0-7898 GCA_043732605.1 Rhizobacter sp.
CGTTGGCGATCACGCGATGCGGCGCGCCCGAGTCGCGCAGCAGCCCGAGCAGCACCTGCAGCGCTTCGGCGAGCGGCATCAGCGAGGCGACCCATTGCATGAGGTCGTTGCGGCGCCGGGTCGCGTCGAACTGCTGCCAGGCGTAGTAGGCGGGCAGGTCGAACTCGCAGGTGCCGCCGGGAATGCTGATGCGACTGCGGATGCTCATCAGCCATTCGTTCGCGGTGAGCGCTGCGCCCGCCTTGCCGGCCAGCTGGTTGAGCCGTGCATAGGCACCGTCGATGCGGCCGATGACTTCTTCCAGCGTCGCCTCGGCGATCGAAGGATTGCCCCGAAAGCCGAGCAGCTGCTGGCGATGGCGCTCGAGCTCCTTGAGCAGATCCGACTTCAGATCGGCCCGGGCGCCGACGTCCATGATCTCGAAAATCGTCGCGAGCGCGTGGTGGTGATCGACGGCGGTGTCGCGCGCGATCAGCTGGCCCAGGCGGTCGAACAGATGCTCGAGACGCAGCATCGTGCGGATGCTTTCGTTGAACGGATATTCGTAGCGGATCAAGGGCGAGGGCGTCGGCAGTGCAGCCGCGGGTTATGAGGGCCGGCCTCGGACCGGCGGTCGCGAGGATTGTTTCATAGCGACTCGCTGCCGCCGATCGGGCGCGCTCATGACCTGCCCTGGACCGTGGCCTCCCAGAGCGCTCGCACCTGTTCGCCGAGCTCGACGAGCGACAGGCGATCGTTGCTGATCACGGCGTCGGCGACGGCGCGACGCGCGTGTCGCGATGCCTGCTGCGCGATGACCGAACGTGCCGATGCGTCGGTCCAGCCGGGCCGCGCCACGACGCGCGCGGCCTGCACGGCTTCGTCGCAGTCGACGACCCAGACGCGATCGACGCGAGCACGCCATCGACCCGATTCGACCAGCAGCGGCACGTCGAAGACGATCGCGGGCGTTGTCGCGGCGATGGCCTTCGACTGGCGTTCGACAGACACGCCGATGAGCGGATGCAGGATCGCTTCGAGGCGCGCGCGCACGTCGGCATCGGCGAATGCGGCAGTGCGCATGCGTTGGCGATCAAGGCTGCCGTCGGCGGCGATGAAGTCGGCGCCGAAGTCGGACCGGATCGCATCGATGGCGGCGCCGCCCGGCAGCGTGAGCTCGCGCGCGATCGCATCGGTGTCGACGAGCCCCGCGCCGAGCGCAGCGAGCATCGCACCGGCGGTGCTCTTGCCGCTGCCGATGCCGCCGGTCAGTCCGATCCGCAAGGGCGCCATGGCGACCCGGTCCTTCGCGTCAGGCCCAGCGCAACCAGCCCAGGACGCGCGCCTGGCCTGCGAACAGCACGACCAGCCCGGCACCCGCGAGGAACGGACCGAACGGCACGTAGCGGCCTTCGCGCAGGGCAGACGACATCTTCATCCCGATGCCGACGATCGCGCCGATGATCGATGCGCCCAGGACGATCGGCAGAATCATCTTCCAGCCGAGCCACGCGCCGAGCGCGGCGAGCAGCTTGAAGTCGCCGAAGCCCATGCCTTCCTTGCCGGTCGTGAGCTTGAACGCCCAGTACACCGACCAGAGCGAGAGATAGCCGGCAACCGCGCCCCAGACCGCGTCGCCGAGCGGGATCGTCCAGCCGAGCGCGGCGACGACGATGCCGGCCCACAGCAGCGGCAGCGTGATGTTGTCGGGCAAGAGGGTCGTGTCCCAGTCGATCCCGGCGAGCGCCACGAGCGTCGCGCAGAACATGCACCACACGATCGCGACCGGTTGCGCGCCGACGTGCCAGCCGACGAGTCCGAAGAGAGCGGCCGTCGCGAGCTCGATGAGCGGATAGCGCGCCGAGATCGGCGCCTTGCAGGCCGAGCAGCGCGCGCGCAGCCAGAGCCAGCTCGCGACCGGGACGTTTTCGTACCAGCGGATCGCGTGGCCGCACGACGGGCAGCGCGAGCGCGGTGTCGACAGCGTGAGAGCCGGTGATTCGTCATGCGCGACGCCGAGCAGGTCGGCGCTTTCCATCTTCCAGCCGCGCTCGAGGATGAGCGGCAGCCGATGGATGACGACGTTCAGAAAGCTGCCGACGCACAGCCCGAAGAGGGCGAGGACGAACGGGGAAAGGAACAGCTCCTGGACGGGCATATCGCCCGGCCTCAGACCACCTGGCCCAGCTTGAAGATCGGCAGGTACATCGAGATGACGATGCCGCCGATGAGCGTGCCGAGGATGACGATGATGAACGGCTCCATCAGGCTCGACAGGCCCTTGACGGCCTCGTCGACCTCGTCTTCGTAGAACTCGGCAGCCTTGCCGAGCATCGCGTCGAGCGAGCCCGATTCCTCGCCGATGGCGCACATCTGCAGCACCATCACCGGGAAGACGCCGGTCGCCTGCATCGAGGTCGTGAGCGCCGAGCCGGTGGAGACGTCTTTCTGGATCTTCTCGGTCGCTTCGGCGAAGACCGCATTGCCCGAGGCACCGCCGACCGAATCGAGCGCTTCGACCAGCGGCACGCCGGCGGCGAACATTGTCGAGAGGGTGCGCGTCCAGCGCGCGACCGATGACTTGTTGACCAGCTCGCCGAACACCGGCACGCGCAGCAGGATGCGGTCCATGTAGCGCTGCATCTTCACCGAGCGCCGCCACGACTGCATGAAGAAGTAGATGCCACCGCCGATGAATCCGAAGATCAGGTACCAGTACGACGTGAAGAACTTCGACAGCGCGATGACGATGAGCGTCGGCATCGGCAGGTCGGCACCGAAGGACTTGAACACGTCCTCGAAGGCCGGAATCACGAAGATCATGATGACCGTCAGCACGACGAACGCGACGACCAGGACGGCGACCGGATAGATCAGCGCCGACTTGATCTTGTTCTTGATCGCCATCGTCTTTTCCTGGTAGATGGCGAGTCGATCGAGCAGCGTTTCCAGGATACCGCCCTGCTCGCCGGCCTCGACCAGGTTGCAGTAGAGGCCATCGAAGTAGAGCGGGTGCTTGCGGAATGCCGCCGACAGGCTGGTGCCGGTCTCGACGTCGGAGCGGATGTCGGTGAGCAGGCGCGTCATGCGCGGATTCGTGCTGCCACGGGCGACGATGTCGAACGACTGGATCAGCGGCACGCCGGCGCGCATCATGGTCGAGAGCTGGCGGGTGAAGACGGCGATGTCCTTCTGCTTGATCGACTTGCCGCCGCTCATGCGGCGCTTCTTCACCTTGTTGACCATCACGCCCTGGCGGCGCAGGCTCGCGCTCACCATGGCTTCGCCGCCGGCACGCATCTCGCCGCGAACGGGCTTGCCGTTCTTGTCCTTGCCTTCCCACTCGAAGACGATGTCCTTGATTCGCGCCTTCGCAGCCAGTGCCGTTGCCATACGTCTTCGAGGAGCTAACCTCGCCTTTCGCTTCTCGTTTGCTACTCGTTCGTGACGGAGATCAGCTCTTCCAGCGTCGTCACGCCGGAGCGGACCTTCAACAGGCCCGACTGGCGCAGGTCGCGAACGCCGTCACGCTGGGCCTGCTCGGCGATGTCCATCGAGCTGCCCGAGCCGAGGATGATCTTCTGCATCTCTTCGTTGATCGGCATGACTTGGTAAATGCCGACGCGGCCCTTGTAACCGTTGTTGCACATTGAACAGCCGACCGCGCGAAACGGCTTCCAGTTGCCGTCGAGATCCTCGGGCTTGAAGCCCGCCTTGATCATCGCTTCGCGAGGATAGTCGGCCGGCGTCTTGCAGTTCTCGCAGAGCTTTCGCGCCAGACGCTGCGCCGTGATCAGCAGCACGCTGGCCGCGATATTGAAGGCCGCCACGCCCATGTTCGACAGGCGCGTCAGCGTGGTCGGGGCATCGTTGGTGTGCAGCGTCGACATCACCATGTGGCCGGTCTGGGCCGCCTTCAGGGCGATGTCGGCCGTTTCCAGGTCGCGGATCTCGCCGACCATGATGATGTCCGGATCCTGGCGCAGGAACGACTTCAGCGCGACGGCGAAGTTGAGGCCGGCCTTGTCGTTGACGTTGACCTGGTTGACGCCGGGCAGGTTGATTTCGGCCGGATCCTCGACCGTCGCGATGTTCACGCCCGGCTGATTCAGGATGTTGAGGCAGGTGTAGAGCGACACGGTCTTGCCGCTGCCGGTCGGGCCCGTGACGAGCACCATGCCGTAAGGCCGGGCGATCGCCTTGAGCAGGCGCTCCTTCTCGATCTTCTCGTAGCCGAGGGCCTCGATGCCGACCTTCGCGCTCGACGGATCCAGGATCCGGATCACGATCTTCTCGCCGAAGAGCGTCGGCAGCGTGCTGACCCGGAAGTCGATCGCCTTGTTGCCGAACTTCAGCTTCATGCGGCCGTCCTGCGGCACGCGCTTCTCGGCGATGTCGAGCCGCGAGATGACCTTGATGCGGGCCGAGAGCTTGTCCTTGATGGCCAGCGGCGGCTGCGTGATCTCGCGCAGCTCGCCGACGACCCGGAAGCGCACGCGGTAGTGGTACTCGTAAGGCTCGAAGTGCAGGTCGGACGCGCGCAGGTTGATCGCGTCGATCAGCATCTTCTGCAGGAAGCGGACGACCGGTGCGTCCTCGACATCGCTGGTCGCCTCGGCCGACTCCTGCGGCGTGGTGACGTCGTCGGTGACGTCGAATTCGAAGTCGCCCGACGAGAGCGATTCCATCGCCTCGTTGGTCGTCGCGCCCGTGGTCTCGAGTAGCTTCGAGAGTTTGTCGTGCTCGACGATGACCCACTCGGGCGAGAGCTGGGTCGCGAACTTGATGCGCTCGGCGGCTTCCTGGTCGGTCGGATCGGCGCCGCCGATGAAGAGCCGGTTGCCCCGCTTGCCGAGTACCACGACCTGGTACTGCGCCGCGAGCTTGGACTCGATGACGTTCTTCGGCAGCTTGGTCGCGTCGATCGCGCTCAGGTCGAGCAGCGGCAGCGCGAGTGCGGTCGATAGCGTGTGGGCGAGGTCGGCCGACGAGACCGAGCCGGCACCGATGACCGATGCGACGAAGCTGGTGCGCTTGTCGCGCGAGGACCGGACGAGCTCTTCGGCGGCCTTGGGATTCAGCTTGCCGGCGTGAACCAGCACCCTCGCCACGCCGGAGAGGGCGGAGTGTGGAGCATCGGCAAGCGTGTCCAACGTCGAGGGGCCCAATCAATGGTGAGAAAAGCGGACGATCATCGCCGATTCACCCCGGGCTGTAAACGCTGCGGACGAAAGCGTGCGCCAACAATTCACGCGTGCTTGCAGGGCATCTGAAGGATCGTGAAGCCTGCCGCGAAGAGACGAGCCTGGTCGGGGTGAGAGGATTCGAACCTCCGGCCTCTACGTCCCGAACGTAGCGCTCTACCAGGCTAAGCTACACCCCGATTTTCGATCGCCGCGAACCCTGGTCCGACGGTGCTTGCGCAGGGCGCTACACCTTGAATGTCGGTCAGGACGATCGGTCGACGGATCGAACCGACAAGTCTAGCAGAGCGTCGCGGTAGGGCGAGCCCGGCAGCACCGCCAGCGATGCGCAGGCCTTGTCCGCTTCGGTCCGCGCCGCGTCTCGCGTGGCCGCGAGCGCGCCGGTCTTGCGGACGATGGTCACGACCTCGGCCAGCCGCGCGACTTCGCCGTGCTCGATCGCATGACGCACGATCGCGCGCTCGTCGGCCGAGCCGCGCTCCATCGCGATCAGGAGAGGCAAGGTCGGCTTTCCTTCCCGCAAATCGTCGCCGACATTCTTGCCGAGCTGTTCGGTCGCGCCCTCGTAGTCGAGCAGGTCGTCGACGAGCTGGAAGGCGGTGCCGAGCGAGCGGCCGTAGGCGGCGCAGGCTTCCTCGGTGGCTGCGTCCGCATCGGCCAGAACCGCACCGAGACGAGCGCTGGCCTCGAACAGCTTCGCGGTCTTGAAGCGGATGACACGCAGGTAGTCGTCGACCGAGACGTCCGGGTCGTGCATGTTCATCAGCTGCAGCACTTCGCCTTCGGCGATCACGTTGGTCGCGTCGGCGAGCACGTCGAGCACGCGCATGCGGTTGACCGAGACCATCATCTGGAAGGCGCGCGAGTAGACGAAGTCGCCGACGAGGACGCTGGCGGCATTGCCGAACAGCGCATTGGCCGTGCGGCGGCCGCGACGCAAGCCGGATTCGTCGACGACGTCGTCGTGCAGCAGCGTGGCGGTGTGGATGAACTCGACCGTGGCGGCGAGCTCGAAGCGCTCGCGCCCTCGATAGCCAAGCGCGCCCGAGAAGAGCAGCACGAGAAGCGGCCGGATGCGCTTCCCGCCCGCGCTGATGATGTAGTGCGCGATCTGGTCGATCAATGCGACCTTGGACGCCAGCCGGAGCTGGATGACGGCGTCCACCTGCCGCATTTCCTCGGCCATCGCCAGGCCGGAGGCCGGCAAGGGCGAAGGAGGAGGCGGGGGGGAAGATGTCAGCGGCGGGGACACGACTGGCAGCGTCAAGCAATCGATTATAGAAAGCGCGCCGCTCAGCCGGCGCGAGGGGCTTTGCCGGAAGCGGTGCGCGCGAATCACGGTGACTGCCCGAACGAAGCGAGCTTGGCCGCGCCCTGCGCCGTGGTATAGTCACAGGCTTTTCGCGGGATGCCCTTGGGCTGCTTTCGCGGCCGCGAGATTCGTAGCGGTCTCGGGCGCTAGGCGCGAGTCGCGCCGATCGCAAGACGCAGGAATGCGCAGCGGCCATGCCGCGACAACGAAGGACTACAGATGTACGCCGTCATCAAGACCGGTGGCAAGCAATACCGGGTCGCCGCCGGTGAAACGCTCAAGGTGGAACGCCTGGTTGCCGACATCGGCGCCGACGTCACCCTCGACCAGATCATCGCGATCGGCAGCGGCGCCGATCTCGTGCTCGGCGCTCCGCTGGTCGCGGGCGCCAGCGTCGTCGCAAGCGTCGTTTCGCACGGCCGCCATCCGAAGGTCCGGATCTTCAAGATGCACAAGCGCAAGCATTACCAGAAGCGCCAGGGGCATCGCCAGAATTTCACCGAGATCCGCATCAGCGCGGTCAACGCGGCCTGACGGCGCCGCGCATCCAGAAAGCACTGACATGGCACAGAAAAAGGGCGGCGGCTCGACGCGCAACGGCCGCGACTCGCAGCCGAAGATGCTCGGCGTCAAGGTGTTCGGCGGCCAGGTCATCCCGGCCGGCTCGATCATCGTGCGCCAGCGCGGCACCAAGTTTCACGCCGGCCCCAATGTCGGCACCGGCCGCGACCACACGCTCTTCGCGCTGGTCGACGGCGAGGTGAGCTACGCGATCAAGGGACCGCGCAATCGCCAGACGGTAACCGTCAAGAGCGCCTGAGTCTCGCGCGGGCCAGCGAAGCCCCGGCGCGCCGGGGCTTTTTCATTCCTTCGCCGCCTCGAGTGCTTTACGGAACACGGAGCGCCTGAACTACCATGACCGCCCCCCATTCCCGAGCGAGGTTCGCATGAGCTGGAGCGGCGCGCTGATCGTCCTGTGGCTTCGATGCCGCATGCCCGGCTCGGCGCCGGAGCGGGACGACGCGACCCGATCGAACGACAAGCGATGAAATTCGTCGACGAAGCCACGATCGAGGTCGTCGCCGGCGACGGCGGCAACGGCTGCATGAGCTTCCGGCGCGAGAAGTTCATCCCGTTCGGCGGCCCGAACGGTGGCGACGGCGGTCGCGGCGGCAGCGTCTACGCCGTGGCCGATCGCAACCTCAACACGCTGATCGACTTTCGCTACGCGCGTCGGCACGAAGCACGCAGCGGCGAGAACGGCCGCGGCTCCGACCAGTACGGTGCGGCCGCCGACGACATCGTCATGCGCATGCCGGTCGGCACGATCATCACCGACGTCGAGACCGGCGAGCGCATCGCCGAGCTGCTCGAGCCCGACGAGAAGACGCTGATCGTCAAGG
>JAYTHL010000625.1:0-2310 GCA_043732605.1 Rhizobacter sp.
CGCCGGAGCTCGCGCGGCGCCTCTACGACCGGGTGCTCGGGACCGCGCGTCGATCACATCCGATCGTGGCGAGCGGCGAGTTCGGTGCCGACATGCGCGTGGCGCTGGTCAACGACGGGCCGGTGACGATCCCGATCGTCCTGCGCCGCTGAGGCCCGCCACGGCCGCGAGCGGCCGCTCGGAGATCAATCTGCGTACTGCCCGGCCGCCTTGATGATCGGGCTCCACTTGGCGATCTCCGCCTCGACGAACTTCTTGTGCTCCGGGCCACCGAGGCGCGCGTCGGTGATGATGACCGCGCCGAGGCTTTCCTCGCGCTTGATGAACTCCGGATCCTTCAAGGCCGTGCGCAGCGCGGCGTTGAGCTTGTCGGTGACCGCCTTGGGCGTGCCCTTCGGCGCGTACAGGCCGTGCCAGACCGAGACGTTGAAGCCCTTCACGCCGGCCTCGTCGAGCGTCGGCAGATTCTTCAGCGCCGCCGTCGTGAGGCGCTTCGACGTCGTGACCGCGTAGCCCTTGACCTTGCCGCCTTCGATCTGCGCGCTGGTGTTTGTCGACTGGTCGCACATGATGTCGACCTGGCCGCCCATCAGGTCGGTCATCGCCGGGCCGGTGCCCTTGTACGGGACCGTCGTCATCTCGACCTTGATCGAGCTCTGGAACAGCAGGCCGCACAGATGCGACGCCGCGCCGATGCCGGCATTGGCCATGTTGATCTTGCCCTTGTTCGCGTCGATCCACTTGGCGAGCTCGGCGTAGTTGTTCGCCGGCAGCGACGGCCTGCCGATCAGCGTCATCGGCACCTCGTTGATCATGCCGAGGTACTCGAAGTCGTCGAGGGTCTTGTACGGCATCGTGCGGTAGAGGCTCGGTGCGGTGCTGAGCCCGATGTGGTGGAGCAGCAGGGTGTAGCCGTCGTTGCTCGCCTTGGCGACCTTGTTCGCGCCGATGGTGCCGCCGGCGCCGGCGGCGTTCTCGATGATGATGTTCTGGCCACCGAGCGGTTTGCGCATCGCCTCGGCGAGGTCGCGCGCGACCTTGTCGGTCGGGCCGCCCGCCGCGAACGGCACGATGATGGTCACCGGCTTGTCGGGGTACTCGGCGAATGCCGACGCGCTGGCGACGAGGGCGAGTCCTGCTGCGATCAGGGTGAGCTTGTTCATGGCGTTCGACGTCGGTGGTGCATCCAATCGGCCGATTGTTGCGGGCCGAAACAATCGCGCCAGCGTGGAAAGCACTGACATCGCCGTGCGTCCACGGCCCGAGTTCGAGGGCGGCGGCCGCGTCATCCTCAGCCGGGACGGCGCCGGTCGTCGATCACCTTGCCGTCGTTGGGCAGGCTTCCGCTCGCGACCAGCGCGACCTCGCCGCGCAGCTTGGTGATGTCGCGGATCGACTGCGCGATGCGCTCGGCGAGGTCGTCCGGCGCGCCATCGGCCTCGACGTGCAAGGTCATGCGGTCGTCGGCCATGTCGCCCTCGACGACGAGGCGCACGCGGCCGACCGGCGGATGACGGCGCGCGATGTCGGCGACCTGCGACGGATGCACGAACATGCCGCGCACCTTGGTCGATTGATCGGCGCGTCCGAGCCAGCCGCGGATGCGCTGGTTCGTGCGCCCGGTCGGGCACGCGCCCGCGAGCACGGCGGAGAGATCGCCGGTCGCAAAACGGATCAGCGGGTAGTCGGGATTGAGCGTTGTCACCACGACCTCGCCGACCTCGCCCTCGGCGACCGGTTCGCCGGTGCCGGGGCGAACGATCTCGACGATCACGCCCTCGTCGACGACGAGCCCTTCGCGCGATCGCGTCTCGTAGGCGATGAGCCCGAGGTCGGCCGTGCCGTAGCTCTGGTAGGCGGCGATGCCGCGTGCATGGAGCCAGTCGCGCAGCGCGGCCGGCACGGCTTCGCCGCTCAGAGTCGCCTTCGTGAGCGACGCCAGCGCGAGGCCGGACTCGTCGGCCTTCTCGAGCAGCAGTCGCAGGAAGCTCGGTGTTCCCGCGTAGGCGTTCGGCGCGAGCGCGATCATTGCCTGCAGTTGTTGCTCGCTCTGTCCAGTGCCAGCGGGAAACACGGTGCAGCCGATCGCCTGCGCGCCGGTTTCCATCATCGCGCCGGCCGGCGTGAAGTGGTAGCTGAAGCTGTTGTGCACGAGATCGCCGGCGCGAAAACCGGCGGCGTGCAGCGCGCGCGCCATGCGCCAGTAGTCGGGCCGCGATGCGTCGGGCTCGTGGATCGGGCCGGGCGACTGGAAGACGCGTCGCGCGCGTTGCGCACCCGGTCGCGACGCGCCCCAACCGATCGCGGAAA
>JAYTHL010000626.1:0-2308 GCA_043732605.1 Rhizobacter sp.
GCCGGGACCGTCGAAGGCGAACGACTGCATCGGAGCGGGCTCGATTGGACGACCGCTGCGATCCCCAATTTGAAGTCGCAGCGGTCGTGTCTCGACCCATCAGCGACATTGCCGCCGCCGAATCGGCCGCTCTGAAGCAGTCAGTCGCCCGTGTCGCTTTCTGGAGCCCGAGGCTCCACGTTGCCGCGACGACCGCCCAGTTGGCCGCATGGTTGACTGCCAACGCCTGATAACGGCAGCGTCATAGCATCGCGGTCCACTCAGGGCCGGCCATGCCAACTTCCCGTACCGTATCCCCGCTCGTCCGCGCTGCCTCGTTCGCGGCAGCGTTCGGCTTGGTCGTCGCCACCGGACCGGCGGCCGCGCAGGTCCAGGCACCGGCGGGTCCGCCGCCGGCCGCCGTGGCGCCGGCGCTGCCTTCGGGGATGGCGCGGGTGACGTCGGTCGAGGGCATCTCCGAGTACGCGCTCGCCAACGGCCTGCACGTGCTCACTCTGCCCGATGCCTCGAAGCCGACGACGACCGTCAATCTGACGATCCGCGTCGGCTCGCGGATGGAGAACTACGGCGAGACGGGCATGGCGCACCTGCTCGAGCATCTGATGTTCAAGGGCACGCCGAACCATCCCGATCCGAAGAAGGAGATGAGCGAGCGTGGCCTGGCCTGGAACGGGACGACCTCCGACGATCGCACCAACTATTTCGCCAGCATGGCGGAGAGCCCGTCCAGCCTCGACTTCTATCTGCGCTGGCTGGCCGAGGCGCTGACTCAGTCGTTCATCGCCAAGAAGGATCTCGATTCGGAGATGACCGTCGTCCGCAACGAGATGGAGTCGGGCGAGAACGACCCCGGCAACGTCCTGTTCCAGAACGTGCGGGCGGCGGCGTTCCACTGGCACAACTACGCCAACAGCACGATCGGTGCTCGCAGCGACATCGAGAACGTCGACATCGCCCGGCTGCAGGCGTTCTATCGCACCTACTACCAACCCGACAACGCCTACCTGATCGTCGCCGGGAAGTTCGACCTGGCGAAGACGCTCGAGATCATCGCCGCGACCTTCGGCAAGATTGCCAAGCCGACGCGGGTGATCGTGCCGACCTACACGCTCGACCCGACCCAGGACGGCGAACGCACCGTGACCTTGCGCCGCGTCGGTGACACGCCGATCCTGCTCACGGTCTATCACGTGCCGGCCGGCGCGTCGCCCGACTTCGCGGCGGTCGCGCTCGCCGGGTTGATGCTCGGCGGCCCCGAGTTCCGGCTGCACAAGGCGCTGGTCGAGAAGCACCTCGCCGCTGCCGCGTTCGGCGGCGCGCGCGCCCTGGCCGAGCCGGGCTACGCCTACTTCGGAGCGCAGCTGAAGAACGACCAGCCGCTCGACGCCGCGCGCGACGTCCTGATCGCGACCGTCGAGGACGTTGGCCGCACGCCGTTCACTGCGGCCGAGCTCGAGCGGGCCAAGAACATCTGGCTGCGTGGCTTTACGCAGACGTTGAACGACCCGCAGCGCGTCGGCCTGGGGCTGTCGGAATACATCGCGCTCGGTGACTGGCGCCTCGGCTTCGACCGGCGCGACCGGATCAAGGCGGCGACGCTGGCCGACGTCAATCGCGTTGCGGGGTCTTATTTCATCACCAGCAATCGCACCCTCGGCAGCTACATCCCGAGCGCGACGCCATTGCGCGCGCCGGCGCCGGCCAAGGTCGACGTCGCCGCGGTGATGAAGGACTTCAAGGGCGGCGAAGCGGTCGTCGCGGGCGAGGACTTCGACGTCGCCCCGGCCAACATCGACCGGCGCACGACGATCGCGACGCTGCCCGGCGCGGCCGGCGTTCGCGCCGCGCTGCTGCCGAAGGCGACCCGCGGCGCCAAGGTGGTGGCGCTGGTCGCGCTCAGGCTCGGCGACGAGAAGTCGCTGTTCGGCAAGGAGCTCGCCGGCGACGCGGCGGCGAGCATGCTCGCGCGCGGCACCGAACGGCTGACGCGCGAGGAGCTGGCGGCGGCGTTCGAGAAGCTGCAGACCTCGTGGAGCGTCGACGGCGGCGCCTCGGGCGTCGTCGTGCGACTCGAGACGACGCGCGCCAACCTGGCGCCATCGCTCGCGCTGGCGAGCGAGGTGCTGCGCACGCCGCGCTATGACGCGCGCGAGTTCGAGCAGATGAAGACCGCCTGGATCAGCGACATCGAGTCGGCACGCTCCGAGCCGCGCGCGCTGCTGCAGCAGCGCTTGCAGCGCCACGGCAATCCGTATCCGAAGGGCGACCCGCGCTACGTGATGACGTTCGACGAGACGCTGGCCGAGAT
>JAYTHL010000627.1:0-7864 GCA_043732605.1 Rhizobacter sp.
TCTGGCGGCGATCGTGGCCGGGCTCTCGGGCATCGTCCTCGCGATCCCGCTCGGCGGCGCGATGCTGCGGCTGAAGGGCCCGTACTTCGCGATCGGCATGTTCGGCCTGGCACGCGTGCTCGAGGCCTTCGCGCTCGGCTTCGATTCGGTCACCCAGGGCGGCACCGGCATCTACCTGAAGCCGATGACCGACCTGCGCCCGCTCTACTTCGTCATGCTGGCGATCGGCGCGGTGATGCTGGTCGCCACCTGGCGGCTCGACAACTCGCGCCTCGGCCTGAAGCTGCTGGCGATCCGCGAGGACGAAGGCGCGGCCGAATCGCTCGGCATCCGCACGACGCGCATCAAGGTGGGAGCCTTCGTGGTCTCGGCGATCGCGCCGGCGGCCGTCGGCAGCCTGTATGCGGCCTATCTGGGCTTCATCGATCCGCCGACCGCCTTCGCGCCCAACCTCGAGCTCACGACCATTGCCGTCGTGCTGCTGGGCGGCATGGGCACGGTGCTCGGGCCGCTGGTCGGCGCGATCGTGCTCTCGGTCGTCAACGAGCTGCTGTGGGCCAGCTATCCGCAGCTCTACCTGGCGATCATCGGCGTGATCATCCTCTGCACGGTGCTGTTCGCGCCGCGCGGGCTCGTCGGCGTGGCGATGAAGCACGCCTGGCTGCCGGCCGGGCGCGCCCTGTTCCGGCGCCTCGCGCTGCGCGGCGCGAAAGCGGCGTGACCATGGCCGAGCCGATCCTGCGCGTCGAAGGCGTCAGCAAGCGCTTCGCGGGCCGGGTGGCCCTGAGCGCGGTGAGCCTGCAGGTCGCGCGCGGAACGATCACCGGCGTGATCGGGCCCAACGGCTCCGGCAAGTCGACGCTCTTCAACATCATCGCCGGCACGCTGCGGCCGGACGAAGGACGCGTCTTCGTCGACTCGCGCGAGATCACCGGCGCCTCGGCCGCCGAGATCTGCAGCCGCGGCGTGGCGCGCACCTTCCAGATCAGCCGGCTCTTCGCCGAGATGACGGTGCTCGAGAACCTGGTCGCGGTCGCGACCTCGAAGGACGATCGCACGGCGATCGCGCAGGCGCAGGAGCTGCTCGAGTTCCTCGAGATCGGCGCGATCGCCGGCAAGTGGGGCGCCGAGCTCTCCTACGGCCAGCGCAAGCTGGTCGAGATCGCGCGTGCGCTGATGCTCGACCCGAAGATCCTGCTTCTCGACGAGCCCTTCGCCGGCATCAATCCGCGTCTGCAGAACCGGATCGTCGAGCATCTGAAGTCACTGTGCGACAAGGGCATCACGGTGTTCTTCATCGACCACGAGATGCGCATCGTCCTCGCCGAGTGCGACCTCGTATACGTGTTGGCCGAAGGCTGCGTCGTCGCCCACGGCGACACCGAGTCCGTGCGCCAGGATCCGAAGGTCCTCGACGCCTATTTCTGATCGATTCCAACGAAGGAGACACGCATGAGAAAAGCACTCGCGATCACCGCGCTCGCCCTCTCGGCCGCGGCATTCGCCCTGCCGGCGGCGGCGCAGGGCGTCGTCAAGATCGGCGTCGCGCTCTCGCAGACCGGCAACCTGGCAGAGTCGGCCGACCCTTACTTCAAAGGCCTCGACCTCTGGCGCGAGCAGGCCAACGCGCGCGGCGGCCTGGCCGGCAACAAGATCGAGTTCGTCGTCTACGACGATCGCTCCGACCCGGCGACCTCGGCGCGGCTCTACGAGCGGCTGATCACCAACGACAACGTCAACTTCGTCGCCTCGTCGCTCGGCTCGGCGACCGCGGCGGCCGGCTCGGCGATCGCCGAGAAGCACAAGATCGTGATGATCAACGGCGGTGGCGCTGCCGAGGCGATCCAGCAGCGCGGCTTCAAGTACGTGTTCCAGACGGCGGCGCGCATCTCGTCGTACGCGGACGGCGTGCTGCCGCTGATCAAGAAGTACAACGTCAAGACCATGGCCCTGGTCTCGCGCGACTACGCCGCCGGCCGCGACATCGACAAGGTGCTGAAGGCAACCGCCGAGAAGAACGGCGTCCAGGTCGTGCTCGCCGAATTCTTTCCGGCCGGCACTGCCGATTTCTCGTCGCAGATCGCCAAGGGACGACAGCTCCAGCCCGATCTCTGGGTCGGCCTGCTCTATCCGAACGAGGCGATCGAGACCGTCAAGCAGTTCCACGCCGCCAACTACAGCCCGAAGTTCTTCATCGCCAACGGCGTCTCGCAGGACGACTTCATCAAGTCGGCCGGCAAGGAGGCCGAGTACGCGCTCGGCATGTCGCTCTACGAGTCCTCGCTGCGCACGGCCGGCAACGCGGAGTTCGTCCGCACCTACCAGGCCAAGCACGGCGCCGCGCCCGGCTACTACGCGGCCTTCGGCTTCGTCGCCGGCACGGTGCTCGAGGCAGCCGTGAAGAAGGCGGGCTCGATCGACACCGAGAAGGTTCGCACCGAGCTCGGCACGCTGCAGCTCGACACCGTGATGGGCCACCATCAGGTCGACCCGACCACCTTCATGCAGATCGGCGTGCGCGGCCTGCTTGTGCAGGTGCTCAACGGCAAGCGCGAGATCGTCTGGCCCGACGAACTGCGCACCGCCGAGGCGAAGCTGCCGATGCCCGCCTGGGACAAGCGCTGATCGACCCCGGACACCGTCGATGAGCATCTCCGCGCAGCCAGCCGCGAACGGTGCGCCGCCTGCGCCGCTGGAGCTGTGCGGCGTCGCCACCGGCTACGGCGACATCCCCGTCCTCAAGTCGGCGACGATGTCGTTCGCCGCCGGACTCGTCACGACGGTGATCGGCTCCAACGGCGCCGGCAAGTCGACGGCGATCAAGGCCGCGGCGGGCCTGCTGCCGGCGTGGAAGGGCAGCGTCCTGGCGAGCGGCGAGGACATCACCGCCGAGCCGGCCTACAAGCGCATCGCGCGCGGCATCGCCTACGTGCCGCAAGGCCGCATCGTCGTGCCCGAGATGAGCGTGCGCGACAACCTCGAGGTCGGCGCCCACACGCTCGACGGCAAGCGCGCCGTGATCGACGCGGCGACCGAGCGCGTCCTGCAGCTCTTTCCCGCGCTCGCCTCGCGCCTGAAGCAGCTGGCCGGGACGATGAGCGGGGGCGAGCAGCAGATGCTCGCCATCGGCCGGGCGCTGATGACCAGTCCGCGCGTGATCATGCTCGACGAGCCCTCGCTCGGCCTGTCGCCGAAGTTCGTCGAGGTCGTCTTCGAGAAGCTGCTCGCCTTGCGCGGCGAGGGGTTGACCGTGGTGATGGTCGAGCAGAAGGCCTCGCGCGCGCTCGCCGTCGCCGACCGCGGCTACGTGATGCACCTCGGCCACGTCGCCTACGAGGGCGCGGCCGCCGATCTGCTCGCCGACGACAACGTCAAGCGCCTATTCCTCGGCGAGCTGCCGGAAGGGCTCGCCTTCGTCGAGGAAGAAGCAGGTGTCTGAAGCCGGGCGACCCGACCCCACGCGGCTCAGCGCCGACGAAGCGATCGCGACGCGACGCTCGGTGCGCGCCTTCCTGCCGACGCCGGTGCCACGCGCGACGGTCGAGGAGCTGCTCACGCTCGCCAGCCGCAGCCCGAGCGGCAGCAACATCCAGCCGTGGAAAGTGCGCGTCGTCGCCGGTGCGGTGCGTGAGCGCCTGACGCGCGCGATCCTCGACGCCGCGGCACAGGAAGGCATCGAGACCTTCCGGCGCGAATGGAACTACTACCCCGTGAGCTGGCGCGAGCCCTTCCTCGGCCGGCGCCGCCAGATCGGCTGGGACATGTACGGCCTGCTCGGCGTCGCCAAGGGCGATTTCGAAGGCACCGAGCGGCAGCGACTGCGCAACTACGAATTCTTCGGCGCGCCCGTCGGCCTCATCTTCACGCTCGACGAAGACCTCGAGATCGGCAGCTGGCTCGACCTCGGCATCTTCATCGGCGCGCTCGCGATCGCGGCGCGGGGGCGCGGCCTCGACACCTGCCCGCAGGCGGCCTTCGCCGACTTCCACCGCGTCATCCGCTCGACCCTGGACATCCCGCAGAACGAGATCGTGATCTGCGCCATGGCCATCGGCCACGCCGATCCCGAGGCGGCGGTGAACCGCCTCGTCACGGCGCGCGCGACGCCGGCCGAGTTCGCCACGTTCGAGGGCTTCTGAGCATGCTCAGCCTGCCGCCGACGATGGCGATCGCCGAGGTCGGCCCGCGCGACGGGCTGCAGAGCTTCCCGCGCTGGATCGAGACGGCCGACAAGGTCCGGATGATCGACCGCCTCACCGATGCGGGTCTTCCCATCATCGAGGTCTCGAGCTTCGTCAGCCCGAAGGCGGTGCCGCATCTGCGCGACGCCGAAGAGGTGTTCGCGACGATCCGCCGCAAGCCCGGCGTCGTCTACCGCGGCCTGGTGCCGAACGCGCGTGGAGCCCAGCGCGCGGTCGAGGCGAGGGTCGGCGAGATGCTCGGCCTCCTGACGGTGAGCGCGACCTACACGCGCAAGAACCAGAACATGACGATCGACGAGGCGATCGCTCAGAACCTGCAGGCGCACCGCATCGCCAGCGACGCCGGCATCCCGTTCGTGATGGCGCTCGGCATGGCGTTCTGGTGCGCCTACGAAGGGCTGATCCCGGAGAGCGACGTCGTCGCCATCGTGCGCCGCTTGCACCGCGGCGGCGTGCGTCGCTTCTACCTGGCCGGCTCGCTCGGGATGGAAGATCCCTTGCACGTGAACCGGCTGTTCCGCCGATTGGCCGACGAGTTCCCCGACGTCGCGTTCGGCTTCCACGTCCACAACCTGTCGGGCATGGCGACCGCCAACGTCCTCGCCGCTCTCGATGCCGGCGTGCAATGGCTCGAAGGCTCCATCTGCGGCATCGGCGGCGGCACCTCGATGCCGACGTCGCTCGGCGCGGTCGGCAACTTCCCGACCGAAGACCTGGTCGGCATGCTCGCCGAGATGAACGTCGAGACCGGCATCGATACGGCCGGCATCCTCGATGCGGCGCGCGAGATCGCCGCGCTGCTCGGCATCGAGCCGCGCAGCCACCGCGGCAACGGCGCCACGCGCGAGGCCGTCATGACAATGAGCGACACCCACAAGCGTCAGGCCTGAACGATGAACCACACGAACCGTGCACCTCTCGCACCGCAGCGCTCGCTGCTCGCCGTGCCGGCGACCTCGCCGCGCTTTCTCGAGAAGGCAGCGCAGTCGGCGGCCGACGCGCTCTTCATCGACCTCGAGGACGCGGTCGTCCCGGCGCTCAAGGTCGACGCGCGCGCGCGCGCCATCCACGCTCTCAACCACCTCGACTGGGGCGACCGCATCGTCTCGGTCCGCATCAACGCGCTCGACACGGCCTGGGGCTGCCGCGAGATCCTCGACCTGGCCGAGTCGTGCCCGCGCCTCGACCGCATCCTGATCCCGAAGTGCGATTCGCCGGCCGACGTCCACACGGTCGACGTGATGCTGAGCGCCGCCGAACGCACCGCGGGCCGCGATCGGCCGGTGCGGATCGAGGCGCTGATCGAGAGCGCGCACGGCGTCGCCCATGCCGAGGCGATCGCCGGCGCGAGCGGCCGGCTGGTCGCGATGGTGTTCGGCGGCGGCGACTATCTGCTCGACCTCGGCAGCTTCCAGCAATCGGTCGGTGCGCCCGCGCCCGACTACGTGGTGCTGACCGATGCCGACGCAGGCGGACGTCGCGAGCGCCACTGGAACGACGTCTGGCACTTCGCGATGGCGCGCATCGCCAATGCCTGCCGTGCCTACGGGCTGGCGCCGATCGACGGGCCGTTCACCGCGATCCGCGACGGCGAGGGATTGAACGCGGCGGCGCGCCGCGCGGCGGCGCTCGGCTTCGAAGGCAAGATGGCGATCCATCCATCGCAGATCGACGTCATCAATACCGTGTTCTCGCCGTCTGCACAACAGCTCGAGTGGGCGAGCGACGTGCTCGCCGCGATGGCCGAGGCCGAGGCCCTGGGCCGCGGCGCCGCCAAGGACAGTCGCGGCGAGATGATCGACCTCATGCATCTCAAGCTCGCGGCCAAGATCCGCGACCGCGCCGAACGTCTGCACATCGGGCCGGCGCGATGAGTGCGCTCGAAGGCATCCGCGTCCTCGACCTCGGCACCTTCATCGCAGGTCCGCATTGCGCCACCATCCTGGCCGAGTTCGGCGCCGAGGTGATCAAGGTCGAGCCGCCGGGCGAAGGCGATTCGCTGCGCCGACTGGGCACGCGCAGCGCGTGCGGCGACACCCTGGTCTGGCTCTCGGAGAGCCGCAACAAGAAGTGCGTGACGCTCGACCTGCGCCAGGAGCGCGGCCGCGAGCTGCTGCGCGAGCTGGCCACGCACTGCGACGTGATCGTCGAGAACTTCCGGCCGGGCACGCTCGAGAAGTGGGGCCTCGGGTACGACGAGCTTCGGGCGATCAATCCGCGTGCCGTGCTGGTGCGGATCTCGGCCTACGGGCAGGACGGGCCGATGCGCCTGCAACCGGGCTTCGCGCGCGTCGCCCATGCGTTCTCGGGGCTCGCCTACCTCGCAGGCGAGCCGGACCGCGTGCCGGTGGTGCCGGGATCGACATCGCTCGCCGACTACATGTCGGGCATGTACGGCGCGATCGGCGCGCTCGTCGCGCTGAAGGCGCGCGAGCGGACGGGCGAGGGCCAGTGCGTCGACATGTGCGCTCTACGAATCGGTGTTCCGCGTCCTGGACGAGATCGTGCCTGCCTATCAGCAGCACGGTTACGTGCGCGAACGAAACGGTGCCGACACCGTCAACGTCTGCCCGCACAGCCACTACGAGACGCGCGACGGCAAATGGATCGCGATCGCCTGCTCGAACGACAGCATGTTCCAGCGCCTCGCCGGCGCGATGGGTCGGCCCGAGCTCGCGAGCGCCGATCGCTTCGGGCCGCAGGCGCTGCGGCTGGCCGCGCGGGCCGAGGTGAACGGCCTCGTCGCAGCGTGGGTCGGCTCGCTCGACAGCGCGACGGTGCTGGAGCGCTGCGAGCGCGCCGGAACACCGGCGAGCCTGATCTACAGCATCGCCGACATCTTCGAAGACCCGCAGTACCGGGCGCGGGGCAACATCCGTACGATGGCATCGCGCATCGGCGATCTCGCCGTGCCGGAGGTCGTGCCCCGGCTGTCGTCAACGCCCGGAAGCATCCGTTGGCTCGGTCAAGCACTTGGCGCTCATAACGACGAGGTCTTCGGGACGCTGCTGGGCATGACGTCGCTCGAGATCGAGGCGGCACGCGCACAGAGAGTGATCTGACTCGATGCACGAGATCAGGTTCGATGCCGATCAACACGGTCATCGCTCTCATCGACTATCGGCCCGGGCAATCCGCCGGCGTCGCTTCCATCGGGCACGGCGAGTTGCTCGCGGACGCGTCGCGACGACCTTCGAGCTACCCGTCGTGTTGAGCACGGTCCACGTGAAGCACGGCATGTCGGGCACCAACGCCGAGCTGCGCGAGGCGTTGCCGGGTGTGCCGGAGATCGACCGGACGACGATGAATTCCTGGGAAGACCCGGAGTTTCGAGCTGCGGTCGAACGCACGGGCCGCAAGAAGCTCGTCGCCGCAGGACTCTGAACCGAGGTCTGCGTCGCCTTTGCGACCCTTGGATGCATTGCGCGAGGGCGATGGGGTCTTCGTCGTCGCGGATGCGATCGGGGGTGTCAGCCGTGTCGCCCACGACTGCGCCATGCAGCGCATGGTCCAGGCCGGCGCGACGCCGATCTCGGTGCTAGGCCTGGCGTGCGAGCTGCAGCGAGACCGGGGCCGGCCGGGGCGGAGAGGCTGCGCGCGGTCATGCGCGAGTATTTCGCCAGGCACAAGGCGCCAAAGGACTAGCGTCGCTGCAGCCAGCC
>JAYTHL010000628.1:0-7853 GCA_043732605.1 Rhizobacter sp.
TCGTCGCCGCAGGCGGCAGCGCCGAGGCGATCGCCTTCGACGTCACCGACCACGACGCGTCACGGGCCGCGTGCGAACGCCTGCTCGTGGCCGGCCCGATCCAGGTGATCGTCAACAACGCCGGCATCCACGACGACGCCGTCTTCCCGGCGATGCGCGCCGAGCAGTGGCGCCGCGTCATCGACGTCTCGGTCGACGGCTTCTTCAACGTCACCCAGCCGCTGGTGATGGCGATGATCCGCACGCGCTGGGGCCGGATCGTCAACGTCTCGTCGGTCGCCGCGCTCACCGGCAATCGCGGCCAGGTGAACTACGCGGCGGCGAAGGGCGCGCTCAACAGCGCCACCAAGTCGCTCGCGCTCGAACTCGCGAGCCGCGGCATCACGGTCAACGCCGTGGCGCCGGGCATCATCGACTCGGGCATGGCCGAGGCGCTGTTCGACCGGGCGACCATCGACAAGCTCGTGCCGATGAAGCGCGCGGGCACGGCCGCAGAGGTCGCCTCGCTGGTCGCATTCCTCGCCTCCGACGATGCCGCCTACATCAGCGGCCAGATCGTCTCGATCAACGGCGCGATGATCTGAGGGCGTTGCGCCGTCCGGGTTTGCGAACGGCGTTCCCTCGTGCGAGCCCTACTTCTTCGGGCTGCCCGGGCCTTCGCCCGCCGGCACCAGCTCGCCCTTCTTCTTGGCGTCGAGCGTCTCCGCCTTGCGCTCGGCGCGAGTCTTGGTCGGCCGCTGCTTCTGGACCGCGACGTCGGCCTTCTGGTTCGGCCCGGCCGGCGTGAGCGTTCCGGCCTTGCGCGCGGCCAGCGTCGCCGCCTTGCGCTCGGCGCGCGTGGTGGTCGGGCCGGACGCCGGCGCGATCGTCGGGTTCGCCGCTTCGCCCGCGGGCGTGAGCTTGCCGGCCTTCTCGGCGGTACGCGTGTCTGCCTTGACCGCGGCCCGGGTCGGCGAGCTGGCTTGGGCAAAAGCCGCCGGCGCGGACAGCGAGGTCGCCAGGACGGCGGCAACGAACAGAATCGATTTCGAGCTCATGACTTCCCTTGTTGTGTGCGACACCTGTCGCAACCCGCATCTTCGCCCGATCGGGCGCCGCCGACAAGTCGCCTCGCCGGAGTCACCTCGGGCCGAAGGGCGCACGGCCGGCGAGACGCGCGGCCAGAAGCAGAGGCAGGCGCAGCACGAAGCCGCACAGCAGGCGAAGGTGCATCCACGTCAGCAGGACGTTGTCGCGACCGTAGCGGAAGTGCGAGACGCCGCCCTCGTCGGCGCGCAGGTACTTCACGGGCGCGTCGATGTTGATGGGAGTGACGCCGCGCCACGCGAGGCGCACGACAGCCTCGGTGTCGAAGTCGAAGCGGCGCATCCAGCGGTGGGCGCGCATCACCTCGCGCAACGGCGCGATCGGGTAGACGCGAAAGCCGTAGAGCGAGTCGCCGATGCCGGCGCCGAACGTCTCGACGTCGGTCCAGCCGTTCGAGATGCGCCGGCCGCGCACGCGCAGGAGCGGCGCCTCGGCGCCGAAGACGGGCTTGCCGAGGATCATCGCGTCGGGCCGGGCCAGCGAGGCGCGCATGAAGGTGTCGATCAGGTCGGCCGGATGCTGGCCGTCGGCGTCCATCGTCAGCGCATGGGTGAAGCCGGCCGCATGCGCCGCTTCCAGCGCGTGCAACACGGCGGCGCCCTTGCCGGCGTTGCGCGGCAGGACGTCGACACGCAGGCCCGGATCGGAGGCGGCGAGATCGCGCAGCATCTCGGCGCTGGCGTCGGTGCTGCCGTCGACCACGACCCACACCGGCGCCCACGCACGGCGTGCGGCGCGCACCGTCGTCAGCACCAGCGGGCCGGTGTCGTAGCTCGGGATGATGACGAGGTGCGTCGCGGCCGCCGGCGCCTCGCCCGCGTCGTTCACCGGCGCAACTCCTCGGAGAAATAGATCTCGAGGCGGCGCAACTGGGCGCGGTGGTCGGCGTCGGGCGCGAAGCGGCGGCCGAGCCGGAGCCGGATGCGCACGGGCACCGGCGGCGCCTGCAACAGCGGCCAGCCTTTGGTCAGATACGGCGACTCGCTCTCGATCACGATCGTCTGGATCGGCGCCTGCGCCAGATGCGAGATGAGCGAGATGCCCGGCTTGAATGCGTTGACAGCCGCGCCGACCGTGCGCGTGCCTTCCGGGAAGAGCACGAGCTGGTTGCCTTCGCGCAGGGTCGCGACGGCGTCGCGCACCATGCCGCGGCCGACGTCGTTCCTGATGTACTGCGCCAGGCGCGCGCCGCTGCCGAGGAAGACGTTGCGCAGCAGCATGGCCTTCATGACGCAGACGCCGCGCGGGAGATGGGCAACGACGACGAGCGCGTCGAGCATCGTCGGATGGTTGGCGGCGACGATCAGGCCGCCCGGCTCGTCGCGCAACGCGTCGAGCTCGCCGGCATCGATGCGCATCAGGCCGAAGGCTTCCGCGGTCGCCCAGCACCAGCGATAGATGAACGACACCGCGGCCCGGCCGAGCCGGCCCGCCGCGGCCCTCGGCAGGACGAGCGACAGCACCCGAGCGACCAGGCTCCAGGCGAGCGACATGAGACCGAGCTGCGCGAACACGCCGGCGAAGAGGAGGCGATGGCGCAGACCCGGAGGCCGGCCGGCATCGTCGCTCAGTCGCCGGTCTGCACGCGCTGGCTCGAAGTCGCGAAGATCCATGAGATGCCGAAGCCCGCCGTCACACCGGTGTCGCGCCGCACCAGCGGGCTGGGCGCGAATCGGGCTCCGTGGAGGTCGTCGTAGCGAAGGAAGCCGCCGAGCCAGGCGTTGCCCAGCCGCCGCGAGAAGGCGACGGTCGCGCGCCAGCCGGCATAGCCGCCGGGCGCGTCGTAGGCGGCGCGCGTGGCAGTCGCGAACTCGGGTGCGACGCCGTAGAAGTGCTCGTGGTAGCGCCGGTCGGCGAACAGCGGCCCGGCGAGCATCCCGAGGTTCCAGTTGCCGGCGAAGCCGCGCACGTCGAGGTTCAGATTCGGCGAGAAGGTCATGCCGATCGACTTCGGCGAGCGCTCGAGCGTGATCGCCTCGCGCACCGGCATGCGCAGGTCGAGCTTGAACTGCTTGTCGCCCGACTCCCACAGCTCGACGTTCAGGTTCGGGCCGATCTCGAACGTGCCCTTGAGGTCGGGCATGCCGCGACGCGCATCGTTGTCCTTGCTCTTGCTCGGCACCGAGGCCGACAGGCTCAGGTCGACGACCACGCGCTTGCCGGCGAACAGGATCGCGCGCGCGCCGTCGCGGTCGGCGCGCAGGAAGCGACCGCGGTAGGCGACGAACGGCAGCGGCAGGACGTGCGTGCTGGATTGGTCGGAGCCACGGTAGTCGGGAAATCGGACTGCCGCCGCGCCGAGGCCGAGCTCCCAGAGCGGCTCGCCGACGCCTTCGCCGGCCGCAACGAGCTTCGTCACCGGCCCGTCGATCACCGGACCGGGCAACGGCACGTCGTCAGCGTGCGCGCCGGTCGCGAGCGCGAGTGTCGCCGCGAACGCTGCGGCGAGCCGCGTCCGCATCGCGTCGGCCAGCGTCACGATGCCGTGGCCCCGACGTCGCGGATGTTGACGCGCCGGCGCTGCCAGGCACGCACGGTGCGGCGCAGGTTGCCGATCGAGACCAGGTAGTAAAGCGCCTTGAGGACGCGGATCGAGCCCCAGATTGGCGTGCGGCCGTAGATGTCGCCGGCCAGGAGCGAGATCAGGGCCTCCTTGACCCGGAACGGGTTCGCGGGCGACATGAAGAACTCCCGCATCGTCGGATTCGTGACGCGAAAGATGAACCACGAGAACTCGCGCGGCCCGCGCTGCACGTTGCGGTCGAAGGTGCGGCGCAGCGCCTTCGCCTCGCGGCTGCCGTCGAGCGTCGCGCCGACGACGGCGGCGCCGTCGAACGCGTTCTGCATCGCCAGGTACACGCCCGACGAGAACACCGGGTCGACGAAGGCGTAGGCATCGCCGATCATGAGGTAGCGATCGCCGCTGCTCTTCGCGCTCGAATACGAGTAGTTGCCGGTGGCGTAGACCCGATCGTCGACGAGCTGCGCGCCGGCGAGTCTCTGCTCCAGCGCGGGCGAGAGCGCGACGGTGTCGCGGAAGAACTCGGGCAATGGCTTGGCGCGCGACTTCAGGTAATACGGCCAGCACACGACGCCGACGCTCGTCGCGCCGTCAGCGAGCGGGATGAACCAGAACCAGCCGTGCTCGAACCAGAAGATGGTGAGGTTTCCTTCGAGCTTGCCGGGCAGGCGCTCGGCGCCGGTGTAGTGGCCGTAGAGGGCCGAGCTGTTGTGACGCGGATTCTTTTCCTTGCAGTGGAGCTGGTTGGCGAGCAGCGTGTCGCGCCCCGACGCGTCGACGACGAACTTCGCGCGCCAGCGACGGCGCGCGCCGTCGTCGAGCTCGACCTCGGCGATCGCGCCGTCGTCGTCGAACGCGACGGTGCGCACGCGCTGGCCCTCGAACGTGCGCGCGCCCTTGTCGGCCGCATTGCGGAAGAGCATCTCGTCGAGCTGCGAGCGCCGCACCTGCCACGCGTAGGGCATCGACTTGTCCATCGCCTCGCTGAACTCGATGAACTGGCGGTGCTCGTGGTCGGGCGAGACGAACTCGACGCCGTACTTGGCCATGCCGATCATCTCGACGCGATCGCGCACGCCCAGGCGGTCGAACAGCGCCGCGTTGGCTGGCAGCAGCGACTCGCCGATGTGAAAGCGCGGGTGGACGGACTTCTCGACGACGACGACGTCGCGTCCCTGCTCGGCGAGCAGCGCGGCGATCGTCGAGCCGGCCGGGCCGCCGCCAACGACGAGGACGTCGCAGTCGAGGATCGCGCCGGCATCGGCCGGCGCGGCGGAGGGAGGTGAGGGTTGCACCGGCCAGGATTCTAAAGGCCGGGGTGCGGCGAAGGCCTCTGCCGCGCCCGCAGCGCGAGCCTCAGTTCACGGGCGTCGTCGGCTCGTACTCGAGACCGCCGATGAACGGCACCAGGACGTTGTACAGCGCGCAGGCGATCGCGACCGAGACATAGGTGAAGACGAGATAGAACACCGGCGCGGCGATGATCATCCAGATCGAGCCTCGAACCCCTCCCATGCCGAACATCGAGCCGATGAGGGCGAACGGGATCACGAAGATGAGCGACGTGACCGCCATCATTGCGGCCATGACCTTGCCGTTCTGATGCGGCGAAAAGCGGACGACTTGCTGCTTCATGCGAAGTCGCCTCCCCGCGCCGACCTCATTCGCCGAGATAGGCGGCGCGGACCTTCGGATCGGCGAGCAAGGCCTTGGCATCGCCGCTCATCGTGACCTCGCCGCTGTCCATCACGTAGCCGCGCGAGGCCAGCTGCAGGGCGCGGCTCGCGTTCTGCTCGACCAGCAGGATCGTCGTCCCCTGGCGGTGGATGTCGTTGACGACCTCAAAGATCTTGTCGACCATGATCGGCGACAGGCCCATCGACGGCTCGTCCATCAGCAGCACCTTCGGCCGCGCCATCAGCGCCCGGCCCATCGCCAGCATCTGCTGCTCGCCGCCGCTCATCGTGCCGGCGAGCTGGTTGCGGCGCTCCTTCAGACGCGGGAAGATGGTGAACACGCGGTCCATGTCGAGCGCGATGTCCTTGACGTCGTTGCGCACGAACGCGCCCATCTGCAGGTTCTCGGTGATCGTCATGCGCGTGAAGGTGCCGCGTCCTTCGGGCACCATCACCAGGCCTTGCTTGACGAGATCCCACGGGCCCTGGCCGCGGATGCTGCGGCCCAGGTACTCGATCTCGCCGCCGGCCGACGGCTGCGTGCCGGTGATCGCCTTCAGCGTCGTCGTCTTGCCCGCGCCGTTGGCGCCGATCAGGCTGACGAGTTCGCCCTCAAGAACCTCGAACGACACGCCCTTGACCGCCTGGATGCCGCCGTAGGCGACCTTCAATCCGCGCACGCTGAGCAACGCGCGACCGGCGCCCGACGACGTCGGCGCAGCACTCATGGACTCAGCCACTGCAGCCATGTCAGTGCGCCGCGTGGTCGGCGCCGAGGTAGGCCTCGATCACCTTCTCGTTGCGCTGCACGTCGGCCGGCGTGCCTTCGGCGATCTGCTTGCCGTAGTCGAGCACGGTGACGCGGTCGCACAGGCCCATCACCAGCTTGACATCGTGCTCGATGAGCAGGATGGTGCGGCCGTCGTTCCTGATGCGGTCGATCAGCTCGCGCAGCGTCACCTTCTCGGTCGCGTTCATGCCGGCTGCGGGCTCGTCGAGCGCGATCAGCTTCGGGTCGGTGGCGAGCGCGCGCGCGACCTCGAGCCGGCGCTGGTCGCCGTAGCTGAGCGTCCTGGCCTTGTACTCGGCGAAGCCGCCGATGCCGACGTAGTCGAGCAGCTCCTGGGCGCGCTTGGCGATCGCCGCCTCCTCGGCCTTGAAGCCGGCGGTGCGAAAGACCGCGCCGATCAGGCCCGAATGCGTGCGCACGTGGCGGCCGACCATCACGTTCTCGAGCGCCGTCATGTCGGAGAACAGGCGGATGTTCTGGAAGGTGCGCGCGATCCCCGCCTTGGCGACCTCGTGCACCGCGCTCGGCTTGTAGGCGTGGCCGCCGAGCTCGAAGGTGCCGGTGTCGGGCGTGTAGAGGCCGGTGAGGACATTGAAGAAGGTCGTCTTGCCGGCACCGTTCGGGCCGATAAGCCCGTAGACCTGGCCTTCCTTGATCGTGATGCCGACGTCGGAGAGCGCCTGCAGGCCGCCGAAGCGTTTCGACACGCCGGTGACGTGGAGGACGGTCTTCTTCTCCATCGTTCCCTCAGGCATGTCGCGTTCCGCTCGTCATGTCGCGGTTGGTCGCTTCGCTCGCGTCTGGATTGTTCGGCTGGGGCACGCCGGGGTTGTCGGGACCGGGCAGGAACTGCGGCGTCGTGGCGAGCTTGCCGTGCTCGGGCGACGGCCACAGACCGCGCGGGCGCGACAGCATGATGCCGATCATGGCGAGCGCGATCAGCAACTGGCGCAGGATCGAGGCGTCGAGCCGGCCGTCGGTCATCGACTGCAGCGGGCCGGCGACGTAGCGCAGTACTTCGGGCAAGGCCGATAGCAGCAGCGCGCCGACGATCACGCCCGGCAGATGGCCGATGCCGCCGAGCACGACCATCGCGACGATCATCACCGACTCCTGCAGGCTGAACGACTCGGGCGAGATGAAGCCCTGGAAGCTCGCGAACATCGCGCCCGAGACGCCGCCGAAGGTCGCGCCCATGCCGAAGGCGAGCAGCTTCAGGTTGCGGGTGTTGATGCCCATCGCCTTGGCCGCGATCTCGTCTTCGCGGATCGCCATCCAGGCGCGGCCGATGCGGCTGCGCTCGAGCCGATAGCAGATCAACACGGCGAAGATCACGAGGATCAGGAACAGGAAGTAGTAGTTGGTGACCTTGGGCCAGTCGAGGCCGAAGAAGTGCTGGGTCTTGCCGAGGTTGACGCCGAGGATCGAGATCTCGTCGATGCTGGCGATGCCCTTCGGGCCGTTGGTGATGTTGATCGGCGCGTCGAGGTTGTTCATGAACACCCGCACGATCTCGCCGAAGCCGAGCGTGACGATGGCGAGATAGTCGCCGCGCAGCTTCAGCGTCGGCGCGCCGAGCAGCACGCCGGCGCCGCCTGCGACGAGCGCGCCGAGCGGGATCACGATCCACCACGGCGTGTGCAGGCCGCCGGGAAACGCCGACGCGATCCACGCGAAGTTGTCGGTGAGCTGCGGCGACGCGAGCAGGCCCAGCATGTAGGCACCGACGGCATAGAAGGCGACGTAGCCGAGGTCGAGCAGGCCGGCGTAGCCGACGACG
>JAYTHL010000629.1:0-2297 GCA_043732605.1 Rhizobacter sp.
CCCCAGACGATGTCCTCGATCTGCGGCGAGCTCGAGACGCAGATGAAGACGATGTCGGACGCGCGCGCGACCTCGGCGTTGGTCTTCGCTTCGAGTGCACCGGCGTCGAGCAGGTCGGCGAGGGTCGAGCGGTTGCGGTTCGCCTTCAGCGTCAGCGCGTAGCCCTTGGCGAGCAGGTTCTTCGCCATGCCGTGGCCCATCATGCCGACGCCGATGAAGCCGATTCTGGGAGTCATGCGGTGTCCTTCGAGGAGTGGGTGGCGAGGTCGCGCGATGGCGGCGTCGGAGCGACCGCGCCGTCGCGGGCGCGCCGCCAGAGCGCGATGAGGCGGGCGTAGCGATCGGCGACGCTGTCGATCACGGCGTCGTCGTCCAAGGCGCCGGAGAACCATGCAGCCGCGGCGGCGGAGAAGATCGTGCGGCCGACGGCGAAGCCCTTGCAGAGCGCATGCGGCGCGGCCATCGCGAAGCTCGCCGAGAGCTCGGCCTCGCTCGCTTCCAGGCCGAGCAGGAGGACGCCGCGACAGTGCGGATCGCGTGCCGCGATGCACTCGCCGATTCGCTGCCACGCGAGCGCGCTGCCTGGCGGCGGCAGCTTCCACCAGTCGGGTCGCACGCCGGCGTCGTAGATCTGCGCGAGCGCGCGCGCCAGCGTGTCGGCGTCGAGCGGCAGGTCGCGCGGCGGGATGACTTCGATCAGCAGCTCGCGGTCGGTGCCGATGCACGCCGCCTGCAGCGAGCGCAGCGACGCCAGCTGGGCCGCGCGCAGCGGCGCCGGGTCGTCGGGGTGATGGATCACGAGGCACTTGGCGACGTGCTCGGTCGGCCACGCGCGCAGCGTCAGCGCAATCTCGGCGCCGGCCTCGAACGCGAGCGGCCGCGAGCCGGGCAGCTCGACCGGCCGCGCCACCCACCATGCGCCGCCGGTGAGGATCGGCAGCACGTCTTCGCCGTAGCGGTCGTCGACGATCAGGCCGACCGCCAATCCGTTCGCGGCCGCGGCGCCACGCTGTGCGCCGCGTGCGAGCAGATGCTTGAAGCGCGCGATGCGCCCGGCCGCGTCGGCGCCATCGCCCGCCAGCTCCTCGAACTGGAGCCGATGGTCGAACGCGATGACGGCGAGCTCGGGCCAGTCGCGCAGCCGCGTCGTGACGCGGTGCAGGTGCTCGAGGTCGGCGTCCTTTCTCAGCGAGCGCTGCGGCGAGCCGTGCACCAGGAAGTGCTGCAGCTCGGTCCAGCTCGGCATCGCCGGCGCGCAGCCGTGGCGCGAGACGACGAGCGCGCCGCAGGCGTTGGCGAACGCGCAGCAGCGCGCGAGCGGCTCGTCGCGCAGCCAGCCGCGCAGGAATCCGGCCATGAACGCGTCGCCCGCGCCGAGGACGTTGAAGACCTCGACCGGAAAGCCCGGCCCGGCGATGCCGGCGCCGACGTCGTCATCGCGGCCGATCGCGCCGGCGAAGACGACGCAGCCCATCGGCCCGCGCTTGAGCACGAGCGTCGCGGCCGTCAACGTGCGCAGCGTGCGCAGCGCGGTCATCGTGTCGGTCGAGCCGCCGGCGATGCGGATCTCTTCTTCGGTGCCGACGAGAAGGTCGCACGCCGGCACGATCTCCTGCAGCTGCCGGCTCACCGCCGCCGACTCGACGTAGCGTTGCTCGCCGAGGCCGGGGCCGGTCAGGCCCCAGAGCACGGGTCGGTAGTCGATGTCGAGGACGATGCGCGTGCCGGCGGCGCGGGCGAAAGCGATCGCCTGCTGGCAGGCCGCGCGCGTCCCCGGCTGCGAGAGATGCGTGCCCGAGAGCAGCAAGGCGCGCGACGAGGCGATGAACGCGGCGTCGATGTCGCTCGTGTCGATCGCCATGTCGGCGCACTGGTCGCGGTAGAAGACGAGCGGAAAGGTGTCGCGGTCGCGGATGCCGAGGAAGACGAGCGCCGTGAGCCGCTTGGGATCGGTCGTGACGTGGCTCACGTCGACGCCTTCGGCGGCGAGCCGCTCGCGCACGAAGCGGCCGTTGTGCTCGTCGCCGACGCGCGTCAGCATCGCCGGCTTCAGGCCAAGGCGGGCGACGCCGACGGCGGTGTTGGCGGGCGAGCCGCCGAGGTACTTCGCGAACGAGCGCATGTCCTCGAGGCGGCCGCCGATCTGCTCGCCGTAGAGATCGACGGCGGCCCGGCCCATGCAGACGACGTCGATCGGGCGCGCGGCGAGAGCGTCGTCGTGTGTCGATCGTGCTGTCGACGCGGTCATGTGGCGGCTTTCCCGTTGCGAGACTTCGCCTTCGCGCGCCGTGGCTTGC
>JAYTHL010000630.1:0-7840 GCA_043732605.1 Rhizobacter sp.
ACGCCTTCCGACGGCTCGTCGAGCAGCACGAGATATGGATTGCCCATCAGCGTGCGCGCGACGGTGAGCATCTGCTGTTCCCCGCCGCTCATCCGGCCACCCGGCCGGTCGGGCATCGCGCCGAGGTTCGGGAACAGCGCGTAGAGCTGCGCCTCGCTCCAGGTCGGCGCGCCGTCGCGCGGCGGCTGGCGCGCGACGGCCAGGTTCTCGCGCACCGTGAGGTCGGTGAAGACGCGACGATCCTCGGGCACCCAGCCGAGGCCGAGCCGGCCGATGCGGTAAGGCGCCAGCGTCGAGATGTCGCGGCCGCGGAAGACGACGCGGCCGGCGCGGCGCGCGATCAACCCCATGATCGATTTCATCGTCGTCGACTTGCCGGCGCCGTTGCGGCCGATGAGCGCGACGCACTCGCCTGCGGCGACGACGAGCGAGACGCCGTAGAGGATCTGGGCGCGGCCGTACCACGCGTCGAGTGCGCTCACTTCAAGCATTGCCGATCTCCGCGGCCACGCGCTCGAACGTCGTACCACCGCCGAAGTAGACCTCGCGCACCTTGGCGTCGTCGCGCACCTCGGACGGCGTGCCTTCGGCGATCAGCTCGCCGCGCGCGAGCACGATGATCCGGTCGGCATGCGCGAAGACGACGTCCATGCTGTGCTCGGTGAAGAGGACGCCGATCGACTGCTCGTGCGCGAGGCGGCGCGCGAGCGCCATCAATTCGTTGCGCTCCTTCGGCGCCATGCCGGCGGTCGGCTCGTCCATCAACAAGAGGCGCGGCCGATGCGCCAGGGCGATCGCGAGCTCGACGCGCTTGACGTCGCCGTAGGCGAGCACGCTGGTCGCGCGCTCGGCCTGCGCCTGCATGCCGACGCTCGCGAGCAGCGCGTCGGCCTCGGCGACGAACTGCGTACGGGCCGGCCGCCAGAAGCCGAGCACGCGGCGCGCGTGCGAGAGCAGCGCGAGCTGCACGTTCTCGCGCACCGTGAGCGAGGCGAAGGTCTCGGCGATCTGGAAGGTGCGCCCGACGCCCTGGCGCCACACCGCCTCCGGCTTCAAGCCGACCAGCTCGACGTCGCCGAGCCGCACCGACCCGCCGTCGGGCGCGAGCTGGCCGCCGACCATGTTGAAGCAGGTCGTCTTGCCGGCGCCGTTCGGGCCGATCAGCGCGAGCATCTCGCCGGCCGCGAGCGCGAAGCTCACGCCCGCGACGGCACGCACGCCGCCGAAGGACTTGCTCAGGTCGCGCACCGACAGCAGCGCGGTCATGGCGTCACGCGGTCTCGCGGATGAAGAGCCGCCTCAGCCCGCCGGCAACGCCGAGCGGGAAGACGAGCACGAGCGCGAGCATGGCCACGCCGAGAAGCGCGCGCCAGTAGTCGGTCTGGCGGGCGACGGTGTCCTGCAGCCAGGTGAAGAGCGCCGCGCCGACCCAGGGGCCGGAGATCGTCTGGATGCCGCCGAGCAGCACCATCACCAGACCGTCGACCGACTTGCCGACAGCGAGCGTCTCGGGCGAGATCGTGCCCTTCGCGAACGCGAACAGCGAGCCCGCGAGTCCGGCGACAGTGCCCGCGACGACGAACGCAATCCATTGCAGCCGCGGCACGGCGATGCCGATCGCCGCGGCCCGCAGCGGCGAGTCGCGGCTGCCGCGCAGCGCCAGGCCGATCGGCGCGTGCAGCATCCGCACGAGCAGGCCGCAGCCGACGATCGTGAACGCGAGCGTGAGCAGGTAGTACGCAGGCTTCGGTGCGAGCCACGTCGACGGCCAGATGCCGACCAGGCCGTTGCTGCCGCCCGTGAGCGCGTCCCACTGAAAGACGACCGACCAGACGATCTGCGCGAAGGCGAGCGTGAGCATCGCCAGGTACACGCCCGAGAGGCGCACGCAGAACCAGCCGAACACGAAGGCACCGAGCGCGGCGAGCAGCGGCGCGAGGACGAGCGAGGCTTCCATCGGCAGGCCGAGGCCCTTGAAGCAGAGCGCTGCGCCATACGCGCCGAGGCCGAAGTAGGCGGCATGGCCGAACGAGTGCATGCCCGACGGCCCCATCAGGAAGTGCAGGCTCGCCGCGAACAGGACGGCGGTGAAGATGTCGATCATCAGCACGACGGCATACGGCGCCTGCGCGGCGAAGAGCGGCACGAGCGCGAGGACGACGAGCGCGATCCAGCCGGCGCGCCGCCACGCGATCGGCAGCGGCCTGAGCGGCATCTCGATCGCCGCCGCCGACCGCACCGCCGCCTGCGGCTTGCCGAACAGGCCCGACGGCCGGAACACGAGCACGACCGCCATCACCGCGAACTCGGCGACGAGCGTCAGCTTGCTGAGCGGGAACGGCGCGCCGAACACGTCGATCGTGCCGGCCGCGATGCAGAAGGCCTTGACCATCGCGATCAGGATCGCGGCGACGAACGCGCCGCCGATCGAGCCCATGCCGCCGACGACGACCACCACGAACACCTCGCCGATGAGCGCGAGGTCGAGGTTCAGGTTCGCCGGCTCGTGCGGCATCTGCAGCGCGCCGCCGAGCGCGGCGAGGAAGGTGCCGAGCGCGAACACCGAGGTGAAGAGCCAGCGCTGGTTGACGCCGAGCGCACCGACCATCTCGCGGTCCTGCGTCGCGGCGCGCACGAGCAGGCCCCAGCGCGTCCTCGTGAGCAGCAGCCAGAGCGCGCCGAGGACGACCGGCCCGATGAAGATCGAGAACACGTCGTAGCTCGGGAACGGCTTGTCGAGGATCAGGGTCGCGCCGGTCATGCCCGGCGCCTTCGGGCCGAGCAGGTCTTCCGGGCCCCAGGCCCAGAGCGCGGCGTCGCGGATCACGAGGACGAGCGCGAAGGTCGCGAGCAGCTGGTACAACTCCGGCGCGCCGTAGAGCCGGCGCAGGACGACCATCTCGATCAGCGCGCCGACCGCCGCGACCGCCAGCGCCGCGAGCAGCACGCCCGCCCAGAAGCCGAGCGGCCCCGCAGCGAACGCCGACGTCAGCGCGACCGCCGCGTAGAGGCCGAGCATGTAGAACGAGCCGTGCGCGAAGTTGACGATCCGCGTCACGCCGAAGATCAGCGAAAGCCCGCTCGCGACGAGGAACAGCGCCGACGCCGACGCCAGACCCGTCAGGATCTGGAGGACGACGGACGACGCGGTCATCAGTCGATCGGTCGGAGCTTCTTCACCTCGTCGTCGCTCGGCAGGTACTTCGCGCCGTCGAGGTAGACGTAGTCGGTCATCACGCCCTTGCTGCCCTCGAGCTTGGTCTTGCCGAGGTAGGCGCCCATCGTCGACTGGTGGTCGATCGCGCGGTAGGTCACCTTGCCGAGCGGCGACATGAACTGCAGGCCGGAGAACGCGGCGATCAGCTTCTCGGTGTCGGTCGACTTGGCCTTCTTGATGCCTTCGACGATCGAGACGATGGTCGAGTAGCCGACCACCGAGCCGAGTCGCGGGTACTCGTTGTACTTGCGGAAGTAGGCGAGGAAGAACTTCTTGTGCTCGTCGGTCTGGATGCCGTAGTACGGATAGCCGGTGACGATCCAGCCGACCGGCGCTTCTTCCTTCAGCGGCTCGATGTACTCGGGCTCGCCGGTGAGCAGGCTCACGACCTCGCGGCCCTTGAACAGCTCGCGCGTGTTGCCCTCGCGCACGAACTTCGCGAGGTCGGCGCCGAAGAGGACGTTGAAGATCGCATCGGGCTTGGCGTCCGAGAGCGCCTGCACGACCGCGCCGGCCTCGATGCGGCCGAGCGGAGTCGCCTGGTCGGGCAGGAACTCGACGTCGGGCTGGAGCTTCTTCAGCATCGCCTTGAACGTCGCCGCCGCCGACTGGCCGTACTCGTAGTTCGGATAGACGACGACCCACTTCTTCTTCTTCAGCTTGGCCGCCTCGGGCACCAGCATCGCCGACTGCATGTAGGTGTTCGGGCGCAGGCGGAAGGTGTAGCGGTTGCCGTTCTGCCAGGTGATCTTGTCGGTGAGCGGCTCGGCGGCGAGGAAAAAGACCTTCTTCTGCTTGGCGAAGTCGGTGACCGCGAGGCCGGTGTTCGAGAGGAACGTGCCGGCGATCAGCGCAACGCCTTCGCGCGAGACGAGTTCCTCGGCGACGCGCACCGCGTCTCCCGGGTTGCCGTTGTCGTCACGCGAGACGACCTGGATCTTCTTGCCGAGCACGCCGCCCGCGGCGTTGACCTCCTCGACCGCGAGCTCCCAGCCCTTCTTGTACGGCTCGAGAAAGGCGGGCTGCGCCTTGTAGCTGTTGATCTCGCCGATCTTGATCGTGTCCTGCGCGTGGGCCGGCGCGGCGGCCACGGCGATCAAGGCAAGGGACGCGGTGAGGAGGAAGCGGTTGGACATGAAAGGTTCCCGAGTAGTTCGTTCGTGTCAGGCGACCACGATGTCGCTCGACTGGATCCGCTTGACGCCGGCCTTGGCCATCTTGGCCCAGGCGGCGGCGAGCGAGCCGTTGAGGTCGATGCCGCGCGACGCGTCCTCGATGACCGATGCCTTGAAGCCGGCCTTCCTCGCATCGAGCGCGGTCCAGGCGACGCAGAAATCGGTGGCCAGGCCGCAGACGTACACGGTGTCGACGCCGTGCGCCTTCAGATACGCCGCGAGGCCGGTCGAGGTCTTGCCGTCGGCCTCCATGAAGGCCGAGTAGCTGTCGGTCGACTGGTGGTAGCCCTTCCTGATGATGAGCTGCGCCTTCGGCAGCGCGAGGTCCTTGAGCAGCGCGGCGTCGGCCGAGCCCTGGACGCAGTGGTCGGGCCAGAGCACCTGCGTGCCGTAGGCGAGCTTGGTGGTCTCGAACGGCTTCTTGCCGGAGTGCGCCGATGCGAACGAGACGTGGCCGGGCGTGTGCCAGTCCTGCGTGACGACGACGTTCTCGAATGCCGACGACAGCTTGTTGATGAGCGGCACGACCTGCTCGCCGTCCTTCACCGGCAGCGTGCCGCCGGTGACGAAGCAGTTCTGCACATCGATGACGAGAAGCGCGCTCTTCGCGTCGGGCTTGATCGTCGCGGCCGCGAACGCGCCGAACGGCGCCGTCGCGAGCCCGGCGAGCCCGAAGGCGCCGGCGAGACGAACGAATTCCCTGCGGTGCATGTCTGTCATGGTGGACCTCCGTCGTGATGGATGAAGCTGTCTTCGTGATGCATCGATCGTGCCGGGACACGGGGACGATGCGACCCTAGCGGTTGCCGTCGAACTTCGAAATCTCGTCGACCCTGAGCCCGCCGACGCGCGCATGCGGCCGCGCGCCGGTCGACATCGCGATCACGAACAGGATCTCGTCCGGCCGCGGCGCGTCGGCGACGCGCACCTCGAGCGTGTCGAAATGGCTGCGCACGTAGGCCGCGACGCGGTGGTGGAGCGGAATGTCGATCGCCGAGCCGGCCGGGCCGATCTTGCTCGTCGACGGCACGATCGCATGCGAGCCCTCGAGCAGGTCGCGCATGCCGTAGCCGCCGGGCAGGTGCCAGAGCGCCGCATGCTCGGTCTCGCCCGCGAGACCGACGAGCGCGCCCTTGCCGTACGACTCGATCCGCGACGCGCCGCCGAGCGCCTCGACCAGGCGCGCCGCCATCGCCCGGCCGAGCGGCTTGAGCGCTTCCATCATCGGCTGGATGTCCTCGACGTAGCGGCCCGCATACGGGTTCTTGACGATCGCGGCGAGGCTGCCGCGCTGTCGCGGCACCGCGAGGCGCGGCCCGCCCTCGTGCCACGTGTCCTCGACGGTGCAGACGAGCTTCCTGACATCGATGGCCGGCAGCTCGGCGGTGGCGGGAAACAGCATGGCAGTCCTTTCGTCGATCGGTTCGTTCAGGCGACCGCGAGCTCGGCCCGGACGGCACGCGGCAGCGTCGCGTCGATGTCGCCGACGACACGCCAGCGGCCCTGCAGCGCGAGCACCGCCGCGATGATGCGCCCGGCGCGGATCTGCGCCCGCGCCTCGGCGGCGCCGCGATCGAGCGCCTGCTCGACGAGCCTCTCGGGCAACGGCGGCACGTGACGTGTGACGAGCCGCTCGCCGAGGTCGCTGTCGTCGCGCACCGCGGTCGCCGGCGCGCGGACGATGCGCGCGTCGTCGACGTCGACGGCGTTGGCGACGATCGTCGCCGCGGCGTCGGCGCGCGCCGCGCTCGTCGCCAGCACGGTGACCGCGTCGGCGATGCCGAGCGAGAAGCTGCGGCCGCGCCAGCCCGAGGTCGCGACGCCGCGCACGGGCGACGACGCAGCGACGGTGAAGCGGCCGTCGAGCGGCGCACCGAAGCGGCCGCGGACAGGATCGGCGCAGAGCCCGACCTCGAACGACGTGCCCGGCATCAGACGCAAGGCGATGTCGCCGCCGTTGTTGATCGATGCGCGAACGACGCCGGCGTCGTCGAACGACGCGAGCAGCTCGTCGGCGACGCTGCCGGCGACGGCGGCCATCGCCGTGATGAAGCGTCCGTCGTGCGCGTGCGGCGCGCAGGCGACGACCATGCGGCGCGCGACCGCGCCAGATGGTGATGGCGCGCCCGACTGGTCCGCGCGCAGCAGCGCCAGCTCGGCGACGAGCTCGGCGAGGACGCCGCGAAAGCGTTGCCAAGCGTGCTCGACGCAAGCCGCGACGGCACTCGCGTCGCCGTCGGCGGCGACGATGCAGTCGATCGGCCCGTGCTGGAAATGCCAGCGGCCATCGCCGAGCGCGCGACGCGACGCGACGCCGCTCAACGCCAGCTCCCGGTCGGCGCGTCGAGCGGCCACGGCACGCCGCAGGCCGCACCGTCGACACGCCAGCCGCCAGCGGCGAGCACGTCGTCGAGCCGGCGCACCCGTGCCATGTGACCGCCGAGCGCGCGGTAGTCGTCGGCCGTCATCGTGAACTCGATCGGCGACACGATCGCCGGCGTCGGCACCGAGCCGAAGCTCGCCGCCGGCATCTTCGCGACGTCGACCATCACCGTGATGCCGCCGCCCGGCCAGACGTAGACCGGCGCGCCGCCGCAGGTCACCTTGACGAGCTTGTCCTTGACCCTGCGCGTCAGTGCGACCGGGTTCTCGGTGACGCCGGCGCGCAGGCTCCCGCCCGCACCGGCGACGTAGAGCACCGAGCAGAGCGACGGCTCGCAGTTCTCGCCGATGCGGTCGACGACGCGGCGCACGGCCGCCGGCATCTCGGCGGGCCGCGGCACGAGCTGGTCGTCGAGAACGAACCAGGCCGAGTCCTCGCCGGTCGTCGAGACCATCAGCAGGCGCAGTCCCGGCCGCGCGCCGTGCTCGGGCTCCCACGCCTCGACGATCGCGAGCGGATCGACGACGTCGGTGCCGCCCCAGCCGGCGCCGGGTTTCGCGACCTGGAAGTAGCGCCCCGGCGTCGACTTGCGGCCGCGCATGCGGATGCCGGTCGGCACCATGTCGAGGAACTTGCCGGCCTGGTGCTCGGAGAGGACGCCGGTGATGTGGTCGTCGATGACCACGACCTCGTCGACATGGCCGGCCCACTGCGGCGCGAAGATGCCGATCGCCGCCGAGCCGCAGCCGACCCGCATGCGACGCTCCTCGACGCCGTCGACGATCGGCGCGCGGTCGGCTGCGACGACGACGGTCGCGCCGCCCTCGATCTGCAGCTCGACTGGCTCGCGGTTGCCGAGCGCCAACATCATCTCGCAGGCGATGCGCCCTTCCTTCTTCGAGCCGCCGGTGAGGTGGTGCACGCCGCCGAGGGCGAGGAACTGCGAGCCGTACTCGATCGTGCTGACGTGGCCGACCGCCTCGCCGCGATGGCGCACCGTCGCCTGCTCGGGGCCGAGGTAGCGGTCGGTGTCGATCTTCACCTTGAAGCTGCAGTAGCTGAAGA